>JBKQPD010000080.1:0-5930 GCA_052145175.1 Binataceae bacterium (SeqCode)
TTACGCTCAGCAGGCCGCGCCGGCGGCCTTGGCTCTCGATCCCCATCTATTTCCGATCCCTGCCGCCGACCACATGCGGTCGGCGCGGTCGCTCGCCAAGCCAATGGATTTGGTCCCACGCTTACGGAATACTGCTGATAAGCGGATGGGCAGGCGCTCGGTTGCGAAGGGTGGATTCCAAGCTTCAGCAGTCGCATTTGGGTTGCACATTCTGCCGCTCGATACGAGCGCAGCACAGAGTCGGTGTAGCGATGCTCGTCCATGCGGCGCTTGGCGTTAGCTAATGCATCGGCAACTACAAGAGCACCATTTTCTGTTACACAGTCCGCCCAACCCAGGGCTGTCGCCACCGCGTCAAAATTTTTCGGCTCGACTAGTTGATCCGTGAAGTCGCTCATCCGGCGCGCCATTGGGGCGATGCGCGAGACGGTAGCAGCCAAAGGCGCAAACATTTCGTCGTTCAAGTAGTCACTGGATTTGCGGGCTTGATGCTCGAGTGGTTGGGCCGCCCGCGCATAATCGAAATCATCCCAGCCGGAAAGTGCGTCAAGCGATGCACGAAGAAACTTCCACCTTTCAACGGTTCTCGGCAGACCTTCAGCAAGACGTGCCGCGACTCGAATCTGCCCCGTACGCGCGGTCGCCAGGGCATCCTCTGCGGTCACCCGATCACGGATCTCGGACGCCACAAAATTACTCTGCCAATGCATTCCGCGCGCTTGAACGTATAGCGGCACAACCTCCGTATGCAGGTACGCCATCGCCGCCTGAAAGAGCGACACATTCATCGGGTTCGTCCCACCCGTAACGCCCACATAGACGCGCTCATAGGCATGCTTTGCAACTTTATCCAATTGGCTCCGAATCTGACTGTAGGTTTTCTGCAGATCGAAAGGCTCAACCGCGTCGCACGAAATCCAGTTGATTCCAGAATGCGAAATCGAATCGCGAATCTGCTCCGCGAACAACTGAGGATCAGGGGTGTTAGGCGCTCCTTGCTCGCCGGGCAGCAAATAAACGTCGAGTCCGGATTCCTTCTCCAGAACCTGTTTAATGGCGTCCGGAGCGCCACCGACGCTGGTGCCGATTGGAAATATCGCTGCAACTTTCACGCTTCCTCCTCCCAGCGAAGCGGTACTGCGAACGCGAGTGCATAATGGATCGCGTTAGGTATCTCTGGCCGCCCCATCTGAATCATCGACCCATACCGAGGCTTTGCCGGCGGGCCGCTGGTATCAAAAACCGACCCGGGCGTCATCATCAAAATCGCGCCCTTGAAGACGTTCGACACTGCATTGGCTTGGAACTTTGGGTACGTCACATGAAGCCGCCACTGGCCGTCGGTTGGGTCGCTTGCCGCCGGCACGAAGTGGCTCAGCGTCACGAACCCGTTTGTGCCCGAAACCTGGTCGAGCCATTCGCAGCGCTGCGGCTTCTCGACCATGTCGAAAGCGCCGAGGCCGGACGATCTCTTCTTGCCGAAACCCGTCAGCGCCAAGGCTTTGAAGCAGTCGACCAGTTGCGCCAAATATCGCTCCGATCGGACATAGATGCTCAGCGTCTCGAACTTCTTTGGCAGATGCTGCGTCTCGATCTCGAACAGCTGCCCCTCTGCCGCAGACCCTAGCTCGCGGTCGATCGCCGTCCGAACCTGCGAACCGGAGCCGAACGGCTGGTCCATCACGTCTGCGCTCGATGCGCACCCGCCCGTCAAAAGCTCGCGAAAGCCCGCCTGCGAGACGTAAATCGGAGGTTTTAACTTTCTCTCGGCGAGCGGCGGCTCAACGTGAAGCGGTAACGGCAGCAGGTCGCCCGGAAACCCGTCTGAAACGATGAACGGCGGATCTCCGGGCCCGGCAAACCCCGCCAACATCTCTTCGAAAGTCTCCGGAAACAACTCGACCCACGCCCAGCAGATCGCCCCGAACAGTGAGTCTGCGCGCCACGGTGTCGCCCATGACGATCGCGGACGCAGCTGCAAACGCCAGGTCGTCACTTCGATAGTGTAAGCCCGGCCAGCGGGACGGTCTCTTCGGTTAAATGCTCGATCTTAATCCGCCCCGAGCCCCGACTCCCGCCCGCTCCGAGCGCATCAAACCTCTCCAGCACCGCGAGCGCATGCTTGAGTTCGTTCGCTCTCTGCTCGGGCTTATCGCCTTCAAATACTTTCAAAAGCATCTCGACCTGGAAGTCCGCTCCCGCAGGTACCCGCTCCTGCGTCCGCGGATGCTCGGCTTTACCACTGCTGCGATTGACGATATTTTCGGTCTTGGCTTCGTACACAGGATTCTCCCGCCACTTCTTTGCGAATGTCGGTGTCAGATGCGCATCCCGAACCACTAGGCGCGGAGTTCCATATTCTACCGGCTTGCTGGTATGCGCTCCGAAGACCGGGCAAATTGAGCAACTACTCTTCCCGCAGTCGCAGGGCCGGTTCAGCCCCCGCTCTTTCTCTAGTATGCTCCGCAGCTTGCCCTTAAGACTCGATCCGGGAATGTATGGCTCACCGCTTAAGGGCTCCTTGAGCGCCATCAAATTGGGATCAACCCCTCCGATTTCAAGCCCGCCACCGGCGCCACCAACCCGCATCCCGTCGAGCAAGGTGATAACGAACTTCATTGTATGTACATGCGTCCATTTCGCCATGATTCAATCCCTTAACCGCGCGCAATAGGCAACCACTGCCTCAAAGTGCGGTATAAACCCCTTTTCGAAGCTCTTTTCATCCCTGATCGCATCGACATTGCGTTCGATAAATTCTTTGAACGAGGGTGGAATCGGATTGGCTCGCGCAGCGCGGTCTGCTGCGAACGCCTTCAGACGCGCCACCTCGAAATGCACCTCCGCAAAAGGGGTACCGTACTGGAGCCGCTGCAGTTGCTTTTTCGAGTGGCCATAAAACGCCCGCAACTGATGCCGCGTTAGCTTGTCACGGGCAAACTGCTCTGCGGTCCGTTCGGCCTCTTCCTTGACTACCTCAACCCGTGTGTGTCCCTCTTTCGTGAAGTACTGCGGATAGCCCGGCGGAAACACATTCCCGCCGCCGCTGCGTCGCTCGTCCTCTCTTCGACGCCCTTCTGTTACGGGGATCCCCGCTCCGCGTAACTTGTCGCGCATATCCGCCATGTCACTTTCCCCGCTCTGTTGCTGAATCTGCCGCGCCTTCCCGCGAGCAGAGCATCGCGTAGCGAGCCATAAACCCGGCGTGCTCCCACAGCTTCCCCGGCGCTAGAAATGCGCTCTTCGCAAAGTCGCGCGCCTGCCCGCTTAGATTTCGCTCTACTTGGTAGAACAGCCGCGAATGCCATCGCGGATCGCCCTCCGGCCACCGTTCATCCCGCCGCCGCGAACAGTCGTGTAAATAGACGAGATCATGCAGAAACGAACTCTTGATCTTTCCTGTTCCATGCAGCGCCGCGAGGTGTTGCGCTGCTGCATAGACCCCTTCGAACTCGCCCCACTCAATCGTCGCGCCTAGGGCATGGATCCGATTGCGGCCTTTCTCCTTGGCTTCATCGTCCAGCGCCCTCGCCGCTTCATCTGACTTGCTCAGGATATGCTGCCGCGGCTTGGCCAGCGCGATCCCCGCCGAAAAGGTGAGCTTCTCCTCCGTGAGTGCACCAAACGTTTTGCGCCATGCCGCTGCGAAGTCCATCACCTGGTTCCACGGACCGATCAAAAAGAGGTCGTCGCCTCCGCCATAAACTGGATACAAATTCGTAAACCGGCTGCCTAGCAACTCCGTCACTCCCGTCACGAATGCTTGATCCAGCAGCGTGCTGAGTCCCCACGTCCGATAGGGATCGCCTTCCAACTTCCTGAACTGCTCGCCGATCCTATCGGCGTCGATCCGCAAATACGCCAGATACTCCCGGCCCCTTGCCAGCTTCGCCAACTCGTCGAAATCGCGCCCGGGCGTATGTGCGATATGCGGAACGTCGATCGGCCCATCGGCCCCGATTGCCCAGCGCTCTCCCGCAAGTTCGATCGTACCCGCCCGCGATCGTCTCAGCCTGCTCCTGCCGCCGCGCAGCAACTGCCTCCCCAACTCGCCATCATCTATGCACGTCCTGCACAGCCGTTCGGGCTCTTCTTTTCCCAGTTCCGCGGTAGAGCCGCACCCCTCACACCGCGCTCCGCCTCCGCTCGTGAACGTAAACTGCTCGATGCCGCGCCATCCGTGTCCCTCCTGCAGGGCACCGCGCAGCGGCGCCATCTTGCGCAACGCCATCGCCTCGCGGAGCGGCGCGACCGGCAGCCTCCCGTTCTCGAACTCCGCTCCCGCGAGATGAAACGCCAGCTCGCCCCGGTATTCCCGTAACAGATTGTCATCGAGCTCACGCTGCAAGGATTGCAGGCGCTCTGCCCAGTCCGCGCTCTTCCGCGCGACGACCAGAAATCGTCCGCCCGCGGAATAGAACAAGTGCGCCCCATCGTTAGCAAGGCGCTTTTCGACTTGGGCCGCCGCCAATCGCGTCAACGCCAAGACCCGAAACGATCGCGCTCTCAAGCGCCGCGCCGACCCACCCGCACCCGGCACCGGTCGCAGTACAAAACGCTGGATGCCCGAGAAATCCCCCTCGATCGCTATTCCACGCACTGGCCATTCAGGGACGATGCCCTTGGCCGCCCCTAGCCTGTCCCTCCAAGCGCCCAGCGCAGCTTCAGAAAGGTCCATTATGCAATACTGGTTCTATTCCTGCGTGAGTAATAAAATCTTTGTTAGCATATGCTGTCAGTTACGTGAAGCATTATCGAGCATGCGCGGCCAGGAATTATTCACGGTGATCATCTACGATATCACCAGCGATCGTATCCGGCTCAAGATCGCGGAGGTCTGCAAGGACTACGGGCTCGACCACGTTCAGTATAGCGTCTTCAGCGGCCCGCTCGACGCGACCCGACGCAACGAGATGTTCGTCCGCCTGCGCGATACGCTGGGCAATAACGAGGGCAAGGTGATGATGCTGCAAATGTGCGAAAAAGACGCTTCCGCTAAACGTGAGATTATTCAGGTCATGCATCCGGAAAATGCCTGAGACGCACGCCCATAGCGAACAGTCGCTGCCGCTCACGGCGACCGATCTCAAGCAGTGGGCGTACTGCAAAAGGGTCGTCTATTACCATCACGTGATGCCGGTGGAATTCGCCCGCACCTACAAAATGGAGCGTGGACGCGATGTCGAAGCGGCCGTCGAGGCGATGGAGAAGCGGCGCGGCTTTCGCCGCTACGGCCTCGATCGCGGCGAGCGGCGCTTCGGCGCCTGGGTCACCTCGCAGCGTCTCGGGCTCGCCGGCAAGCTTGACCTGCTGATCGTGACCGACGATGCGTGCTATCCGGTGGATTTCAAGGACACCGACGGTGGCGTCCGACGTAACCATCGCATCCAACTGACGGCGTATGCGCTGATGGTTGAGGAGACTTTCGGACGCACTGTACCGGCCGCTTTTGTCTATCTCGTGCCGTCCAAAGAATTGATCCGGGTCGAGCTCGACGCAGACCTGCGGCACGAAGTGCTCTCGGCCGTCGACGAGATTAGAGGCTTCGTCCATGATGAGGAGATGCCCGACCCAACGCCGGTGCGCGCACGCTGCGTCGGCTGTGAGTTTCGGAACTACTGCGACGATATATGGTGAGGAAGTTCGCAAATGCGAGGCGATTTGACCCAATTCAGGTGGTTGCGAAATAATGAGACCGTTGATCACGGAAAAGGCCGCAATTTTACAGAGCAATTTCGGCCGTCGCAGATTGTTCCCCGATGAGGAGGGGACTGAAACTGATTGATTATTGTTCAATTCTCTTACTCCTGTTATGTCGCAGATTGTTCCCCGATGAGGAGGGGACTGAAACCGTACTGTCGCAAGGTACATCCGGTCGCAGGTTCTTTGTCGCAGATTGTTCCCCGATGAGGAGGGGACTGAAACCAAAC
>JBKQPD010000081.1:0-27739 GCA_052145175.1 Binataceae bacterium (SeqCode)
GTCGACAACAGCAGCACCTTCGCGATGCGGGGCCAGGGCTGGACGCTGGTCAGCATTCCGTAATTTAGCCGACTCGTCATCGGCACCTCCGCCCGTCCCGACGGCCTATAATAACTCCCCGTCGGGCGGGTACTTCTCCCGCCTGAAACCTCCTGCGTTTCACGAAATATCAGAACCTAACGCTAGGTAGCTACTCTAATATACTTCTCGGGCTGCCATTATCCACAGATTTGTTGTTGAGACATTGATCCTGGTGGCGGGCCAAAGGCTTTAAGGATTCGGCGACACGCGCTAGAATCAGTATGTCAAGTGAGTACTAACAGGAGCGAAATATGAACGACCTGATGACTGTTTCGATCAAAGACGCCGCGAAGATGCTCGGACTGTCTTTCAAGAGCTGCTGGGATCGGGTTCATCGCGGTGAAATTCCTTCGCGGCGCGTGGGCCGTCGTATTTTGATTGACCGGAGTGAACTCCAGCAATGGTTTTTGTCTCAACCTTCAGGGTCGAAGGCGGACTCGAATCGTAGTTCAGGTAAGTGAAAGCCGATCCGCTGATCAGCAACAGCGTTAAGGTCGAGACCGAGATTATTTTTTAACATTGGAAAAGGAAACGCCGAGCAGCGAACTCGGCGTCAAGGAGAGAACCAACGTGTATACAGACAATAGCAAATCAGTAACGGCTAGTCAAGTAGGTTCCAAGACTTGGAATGAATGTTTTCTCGAAATGGTTCAAGGTTTAAGTCTGCGCAAGGGTCGCGATGGCAACCATAAAGGAAAATGTCCCGTGCATGGCGGCAAATCGGGAACGTCATTTTCGACGAAAATCGGCTACTCCGGTAAAATTCTCCTCCATTGCTGGAATGATTGTACCTACCGCGCAATCTACGAGCAACTGGCGGGCGACGGCTGGCTACCGCTTAAAAACTTCGAGACACCTGAGATCGTCAAACAGATCACAACGGCGGTGAATGCGTTGAACTGGATCGGACGCGGCAGGGCCAGCGAACGGTCGGTGCTGCAAGCACATATCGATATCGCGCGTAACTGCGGCGACGATACGTTCTACGCTTCAGAGCGCGATGTGGCGGTACGCGCGAAAGTCTCGCGGCGCACGGTTAGACCAGCCGAGAAGTGGCTCGAACGCGACGGCTGGCTTGAAAGGGTTGAAAGCGCCACCAATAACGGCATTCCCGCCCTTTGGCGGCTACGCCTACCCGACGCATACAGCGAGAAGGAGACGAAAACAACTGCGATCAAGACTGCCCATACAAATAGCCCCCTAAGAGAAGAGCTAAGAATGGGCATTCATGATCGCAGTTGTTTTTCCATGTCTCACGCGGAGTTGTTTCGTAACGGGCGTGGTTTAGGCAAGACGTGCGGCAAGGTTTACGGCGCGATTCTTCCAGGTCCGATAACGTCAGCCGACTTAGCCAAAGTGCTCGGTTACGGAGATAAGCGCTCCGTTCAAATACAGATTAAACGGCTAGCCGCGCATTCAATGGTCGTGACGATTGGTTTTGCGAGAGTCGGGCTTCGAGGAGAAAACGCTCCGCTGTGGTGGTTCGGACCCAAGAGCGAGTTTGACGTTGCGGCCGAGCTTGGCTTGCTAGGCGAGACCCAGCGCCAGCACGACGGGTATGTCGAGGAGCGCATCGATTATCAGCGGAGGTGCAAATTTAGAGAACAACAGGCGCAATGGTTACCTGACGGTTCAGCCGTTGACCTAGCCACGGGCGAGGCGCTGATCAACGCGGACGGTACGCGTATCAGAACGATACCAACCTCCGAAGCGCCGTCTGGTTATGTAGCCGCAGGGCTTCACGATGGCGACGTGTTCGCGCACTTCCTAATGAGGATCGGCGGACGCGAAATCGAGCAAGACGGCAAAAACATCATAATTCCGTCCAAAAACTCATTGGACAGCGGTGGGAGGCCCAATAGCAATAAGCAAGCGCAGCAATTGCACATGGAAGCCGACGAACTAGGGAAAGAGCGCGACTGGCTAGATCGCGAATGGCGATTGGATCGCGAAGAGATCAAAGACGAAAGGCGGCGAAAGCAGGAAGCTATTGCGCTGTTCAGGAAGAGTGCGTGAGGTTATCAATGCAAACCAAGTTCCAAGGTAAATCGTCGAGAGACATGCGGCTTGAGCTGGTGGACCAGATCGTGGATGACGACGGCAACGTTCAAGTCTGGTTCATTCTGTGGTGCCACTACCTAGATCGCGAGATTCCGAAACGCGCCGGGTTTAAATGGTGTCCGGGCAACGAGGGGTGGCAAACGACGGACAGTAACATTGCGCGCTTTTTCATCGACTACGCCGATCCGGCTGCCGTCGCGTTTTTAAACCCGCTGCTCTGTCGGCACGGCATCAAGCTTAATGATGTTTTCTGCTTCGCCTGCGCTGGGGAAATACGCGACGAAGGGCGCGAACTCGATGCGGAGTTTCGCGAGGCAATTCAACATGGGTATGCCGAGTCTATCAATGGAGCAGCGCCGCGTCTTTAGTTAGAACCCGTTAGCACACAGGAGAAAAGAATGGATATTTCAAACACCGCTAATCAGATGCCGCAGGGGCTTTCCATCGATCAACTCAATGCCGAGATTCGACGGCAGGAGGCCGAGACCGCCAGACGACCGGAGGTAATTCGCCGGCGATTGATTCGCGAACGCCGGGCTGAACAAGACGCCCGGATACGCGACGATCTTGCAAGCGCGGACCAGTTCCGAAAGCTGATCAAGCGCGAGGGGCAGGATGGTGGTCCGCAGACCTTTCAAGTCGCGCAGGGCGTACTTAGCCAGTTCAACGACACCATAAAGCTTAAGAGCGCCTTGCTGCTTGGCGACACGGGCGATTCAGACGAAGCCTTTGCCGCTCGCGATCAAGCGATTTTGGCGCTTCACGAGTATTTGGGCGAGATAGCGGAACGCATCGAGGACAAGCTAGCGCCTATCCGGGAAAGCAGGGCAGTCTTTCAAATTGAAGCGAGGGAAGTTGTTCAGGGTGGACAGCGGGCGGAGGCGCAAACCTTCGCGCGATCACTCGATGCACGTGGCGTCATCGATCACATCGAGAACACTTTACACGCGCGATTGAAGCTTAGCGACGCGAGTGAAATCCAAATCGCCCCATCGCACTGGGCGACTGATATGCGATGCAGGGCGTTGCTCAGGCTACATTTTTCGGGACTTTGCGAATTGCTTCGTCAGCGGACGGACTTTGCGACGGTGGATTGCGTCGGTTTCGGAGACGGCGAATGACCGCAGTTCAACAGCCGTGGATGGCGTTCTCGCGGCTTGGCGAACTCCGTTTCAACTTTTGCCCGTCGCTCTCGATATTCCGCCGTCAGCATTGCGCGAAAAATATCTGATGGCCGCACTACCTACACGCAGACTTTACCTACGGCTCAAGCGCGACGTTGCGGTCCGCGATCATCGAGTCCGCAGGCTGGTTGCCAAGCTGCGCAAGGTTTGCGCGTGGATTGCGGATAGCGATACGCCCACCTGCCGAGGCTGGGCGCAAGCGGCGATCCTCGCGGAAGCGTGTTACGCCGCTTTGAGGGATGGCGATTTCGTCACCGAGTCCGGCGAACCGAAGAAATTGCTCGGTGAATTCCGCGCGTTACGCTCCCTCGAACTCAGTTTCGCTAAAGAGTTGGGATTGACGCCAGCGTCACGACGCCAATTAGCAGCCAGCGGCAAGGGCACTGACCTGGCGGGATTGCTTGCAGCGGGGCCGGTAGACGAGGACGAGGATGGCGGCGAAAACGACAAGTCTGAATAAACGCGCCGCGAAGTGGAAGCGCGATCCCGTTGCGTTTATCACCGAGGTATTAAGAAATCCGGAGGATGGTAAACCGTTCGAGTTGTATTCAGCGGAAGTCGAGTTTGTCCGGCGCGGCTTTACACTGACCCCCGAAGGACATTTGCCGTTCTCGGAACTTTGCTTTTCGGCACCAAAGAAATCAGGCAAGACGGGACTGGCCGCAATGTGTGCAATCTACGCGGCGGTGGTCATCGGCGGTCCTTTTGCTGAAGTCTATTGTCTATCGAACGATTTCGAGCAGTCACAAGGGCGCGTGTTTCAGGCAGCGGCACGAATCATCGCGGCCAGTCCGCTTTTACGTGATAGCGCCAAGATCACGGCCGACAAGATTCTGTTTTCTTCGACTGGTTCGTTTATTCAGGCGTGCGCCTCCGATCATGCTGGTTTCGCGGGTGCCAACCCTACCCTTTGCATTTTCGACGAGCTTTGGGGCTACATCAGCGAATCGTCGCACCGGCTGTGGGATGAAGCGGTGCCGTCGCCCACGCGTAAGGTCTCCGGGCGGCTAACCGTTACCTACGCGGGGTTCGAGGGAGAGAGCGAGCTTTTGGAATCCCTCTACAAGCGTGGGATCGCGGGCGACGAGGTAGCACCCGACCTCCGCGTGTCGCCGGGGATGCTTTGCTATTGGACGCACCAATGCGTAGCGCCTTGGCAATCGGATGCGTGGCGCGAGCAGATGCGCCTGACATCGCGCCCGAATGCCTACCTGCGGCACGTTGAGAATCGGTGGGTCACGAGCGAGAGCGAGTTTGTCCCGCTTGAATGGTGGGATTCATGTGTCGATCCTGCGGCGCGCCCGATTCTGAGCGACCAACGGATGCCTGTCTGGGTTGGCGTTGACGCTTCGGTCAAGCGTGATTCCACGGCCATAGTGGTTTGCGCTTGGGACGATAAAGCAAAGAAGGTTAGGCTCATCGGGCACCGCATCTTCCAGCCTACGCCGGCCGATCCGCTGGACTTCGAGGCTACCGTTGAAACGACACTTTTGGACCTTCGGACCAAATTTCACGTTCGCGAGATTCGGTACGATCCTTACCAGCTTGTTTCGGTTGCTCAGCGCTTACGCGGTGCCGGGCTACCGATGGTGGAATTTGCGCAATCGGTCCCGAACCTGACTGAATCCAGCACGAACCTCTACGAAACGATCAAGGGCTCAAACCTGATTGCCTATGCTGACGCAGAAATCAGGCTCGCTATCAGCCGATGCGTCGCCTTGGAGACTTCGCGCGGTTGGCGCATCGCGAAGGAGAAGGTCTCTCATAAGATCGACGTTGTGGTCGCGCTAGCGATGGCGGCGCTAGGTGCAGTGCGTGGCGGTCAACCGACGTGCACGTCGCCAGATTCGACTATGGACTTGATCAAGGCGTCGTGGTTTGGGATTGCACCCGATCCCGCAATCGTCGGATCGCTTCCTAAGCCGGGAATCGCGTTCGCCGAAAGGCAACTTGAACTCATCCGTAAGAGTCGGATTTGCCAGCGCTGCAAAACGGCTGTGCTTGATAAAAGCTACGTTTCCGACGGGTTAAGTTTTTGGCATGTTGCCGGGCGTTGCGCCGATCACACAGCAGACCAGCCACAGCCAAAACCCGACCCGTCTATTGGTAGACAACAGGAGTCGCCAACGCGAAAAGCGGATCGGCTAGTTGGCGGAGAACTCCAGCACGCGGTGGAGATCATCAAACGCAATGTGTCGCAGATTTAGGCATAACATCGCGAGGTTCATTTGACAGCTAACGCAAACTATGTAATGTTTCGAGACGTATCCGGCGATTATCAGACCACGCCATCGCCGGTCAATTTAGCTACCGCATTTGGGCGTCTGGGCTTAGTTCCCGGCTATACGTACCCCGGTAAGGCTCGCGGCGGCTCCACAGGCAAAGGTCGTTATGATTCTTGGAGAAAATTCTTCGGACTGACACCGTAGTCTATTTAACGGGCCTAAGCCGCGTTACGCTTTGGCGGCTTGAACGATTAAGCCAATTCCCTAAGAGACGAAAACTTAGCGCCCGCGCTGTCGGCTGGCTCGAATCGGAGATTCAGGCTTGGATCGCGTCGCGCGATCACCGGGGCGTCAGCCATGTCGCCGCGCCCGTCCAGTCAGCAGAACCAATGCGCGCACCGTAAATGGGGTATCCGCGTCTTCCGGGGTAACGCTTTGCGATCCAGGACGTTTCATTCGGTCGCTTGCTACCCCAGTGTTACCCCAAGGTTTCCGTGTTTGAGAATCCGTACCGCTCATGTCTAGGAAGTTATTGATTTCGTTGGGTTTTTTTGGTGGGCCGTTCCGGGCTCGAACCGGAGACCCGCTGATTAAGAGTCAGCTGCTCTACCAACTGAGCTAACGGCCCACCGTGGGAGACCCAATTCCTTAGCAGGATAGATGGGGTGAGTGAAGGGAATTGAACCCTCGACCACCGAGGCCACAACCCGGTGCTCTACCTACTGAGCTACACCCACCACTCTGATCAAGCGCGGCCGCCGCGTGCTTGCGGTTGGCCGCTTCGTGCTCGTGGCGCGCCAGAAGGGATTCGAACCCATGACCTGCGACTTAGAAGGCCGCTGCTCTATCCACCTGAGCTACTGGCGCGAATCGGGACGGCCGGATTTGAACCGGCGACCCCCTGTGCCCAAGACAGGTGCGCTACCAAGCTGCGCTACGCCCCGAGCGTCTTAAGCCATTAACACACAGCCGCGCGGCTCTCAACCAAGACCTTTGACACCATCGATTCTAGCCGAAAGGCCGAGTCCTTGCAGTACCGACTCTTCCGACCGTCGGAACCCGCCGGCACCCGTGGAGACCGTGAGGACGCAACAGCGCGACAGAAGCCGGATTCTGCCGCGCCGTCATTGCGGAATGCTTGCGGGGACGCAGCCGTTATCAGCCACCCATCATGGCCTTGAGGGCCGCGCCCATCTCGGCGAGAGCTTTGCTGACGGACGGGCGGGTTTGCACCTTACTCCACCAGGCAGTGTACTTCGGACGCCCCTCAAGCGGCGATTTCGCGCCGAATCCGGGCAGCATGTTCACGTAGAAAAAGGTGGTCGGCACGAGGGCGCAGTCGGCCAGCGTGAATTCGGGCCCGGCCGCGAAATTACCCGCCGCCGCCAGCATCGCTTCGAGTTGGTCCAGGCGTTGCTGGATATCGCTCAACTTTTCATTGACGACTTTCTCGTCGCGGCTCTTCGGATTCAGGTGCGCGAACAGGGCGCGAATTGGCGGATCGAGATAGAGGTCGTGATAGCGCGTGAACCACCGCACCTGGGCGCGGGCTTCCGGGCCTTTCGGCATCAGGGGCGGGTTGGGAAATTTTTCCTCAAGGTATTCGTTGATCACCTCGGATTCGGGAATGATCGTGCCGTCGGCGTCCAACGTCGGAATCTTGCCCAGCGGGTTGACCTTCAAATATTCGGGCGCCTTCATATTGCCGCCGGGAAGCGCGACGATTTCAACGTTTGCGCCCTTCTCATAGATCGCGATCCGGCACTTGGTCGCAAAGTTGGAAAGATTCAGATTGTACAGCTTCATCGTGATCTGCTCCCACAGTTATACGTTTTGTTGGCGGCGCCTTGGCCACCATCTCGGCTTATCGCAGAGGCCGGGAGGCGACGCAAGCGCGCCCCGCAACCGTTCCGTAACACTTACCCGAGCGGTTCAGGTTCGCGTCGATCGGGCAGGCGTTAGTCACTGCGGGCAAGCTCAACCAGTGCGCGCGCAGTGGCGATCGGTTGGGTGAACATCAGCTCGTGTCCGCACTTCAGCGAGCGCGTGGTCGGGTTGCGCAGCCGTCCGGAAAATCCCGGATGCCAAACCTTGGGATCGCCAAAAGCCAGGTCGTCTTCGCAGATGACATAGCTGGTGGGCAGACCGAGCGCATGGAACTCTTGCATCGGTACCGGATCGGCCATCGGCGCCATCGCCTCGGGCACCAGCGCCGCCAGGACGAAGTCCTGCAGACCGCGTGCACCGTCCTGAATGAAGTAGTCGCGAAAATAGGCGGCCTCCATCTGCGCAGACAACCCGCCGTCGAGCGGCTGCATCGCATTCGTCATCGCGGGCGGCGTGATTTTGGCGGATTCTTCGGTAAGCGTGCCATCCTCCGGTGGAACCAGTGCCGTCGCATAGACGATTCGTTTGAGGCGCCGCGGAATCTTGAGGCCCACCCCGGTTATCGTCAGCCCACCCAGACTGTGCCCGACCAGCACGACGTCGCGAAGGTCGCGGTCCTCGATCAGTCGCACCACCGCATCGACCCAGACGTGGCGGTTGATCTTCGCGTGAGGCATCGGATTGGTCCACCGGCCCGGCAAGTCGAGAGCAAAGGTGCGATGACCGCCGCGCTCGAGCTCACTCATCACAGCCGCCCAGCACCACGCGCCGTGCCATGCCCCGTGCACTAATACGAAAGTCTCGCCCATGTGGATATCGACTCCTGCGCTTGACGAAGATGGAAACGGAGTTATCGCTCAAACACGCGGAAGTAAAGGCCGCTCAGCGCGCGTTGCCGGGAGCGAGCCGATCGCGCAGATGATCACCAAGAAAATTGAAGGCCATCACCGCGGCGGAAATGAAAAGTCCGGGAATCAACACCCAGGGGTAGTGCTCGATATTCTGCGGATCCATCGCCTGCGAAAGCAGATTGCCCCAACTCGCGGCGGGCTCCTGGATTCCCAGGCCCAGCAGCGAGAGCGCGCTTTCGCCAAGAATGTAGCCAGGAATCGAGAGCGAAGCGTTGATCGCTGCGAACCCGAGCATCGAGGGAATCACGTGGCGGCCGAGAATCCGGATGCGCGCGCCACCAAGCGCGCGGCCCGCCTCGACGAAAGGCGCCGAGCGTACCGCGGCCGCCATCCCACGGATCACGCGCGCAAATCCAGCCCAACCGATGAACGACATGATCGCGACGATCATAAAGAACGTCACCACGGGGCTCAGCCCGGACGGAATAACCGCCGCCAGCGCAAGCAGAAAGTAGAACTGCGGCAGCGACATCTCGATTTCGCACCAGCGCATGATGAGATTGTCGATCCATCCGCCCATATACCCCGAAAATGCGCCGACGAAGATACCGAGCGAGAAGCTGATCAGTACACCGACCAGCCCGATAAACATACTGACCCGGGCGCCATACACGATCCGCGAGAAAAGGTCGCGGCCGAGGCCCTCGCTGCCGAGCATGAACCATGGGAGGTTGGGGTCGGCGGTCGTGAAAAGATGGCCACGGTGGAAAAAACGCAAATAGGTCTTCCGGCTCCGATCTTCGACGAACCGGCGCGCCAGAGGATCAGCGATCGTCATCGGGTAGGCGAAGAAGAGGCCGTTGGCCCGTTCAGCGCGGGAACTCAGATGGAGCCGCATCGGCGGACAGTCGGGCAGATTGCGGTACTGATATGCCGGGTCGTAGGGTGCGATTACGGGCGAGGCGATCGCGAACAGATAAAAAATTACGAGGACGATGACCGAGACGCGCGCCGGCCATTGCGCGCCGCGCCATTCATCAGCAATTCGCCCAGCCACGGTGGGCCGCGGCGGTGCATTAGCGAATGCCGGAGTGGGTCGTGGCAGCGCGCTCACTGCGAGGCCATCGTCGCGAAATCGACGCGCGGGTCCACGGCGACCAGCGCGAGGTCGGCGATCAAGTTGCCCACCAGCAGGAGTACTGTGCCCATCAGCACCGAACCCATCACGAGTGGCACGTCGAGGGAGCGCACCGCGTTGAGCAGCAAAAGTCCCAGCCCTTGCAGGTTCATGACCGCTTCGACCAGGGCGGCGCCGCTCAGCAGGTCGGCGAGCGCATACCCGGCCATCGTGACGAACGGGTTGAGCGCGTTGCGCAGCACGTGCTTGTAGATAACCAGGCGTTCAGGCAAGCCTTTGGCCCGTGCCGTGCGTACGAATTCCGCCCCCTTGATTTCGAGAATCTGCGAGCGCATCAGCCGCATCAGGGACGCCATCCCGGCCAGTCCGAGCACTGCGGCCGGAAGGATCAGATGATTGACGCGATCGGCTAAGCCGTTCCACATGTCAAGATCCGCATAATCGGGCGAGAAGCTGCCGCCCACCGGGAACCATCCCGTGCGCAAGGCGCAATCCATCGCCAGAAACGCCAGAAAAAAAGCCGGCACCGACATGCCGAGAAAAGAAACGAAAGAGAGCACGCGATCGAGGATCGAATTCTGACGCACCGCGACAATTATCCCGATCGGAATCGCGAGGGCCCACGAAAACAGCATACTCGCGAGCGACAGGATCGCGGTATTGAGTGCGCGCGACGCGATCAGCCCCGTTACGTCGACTCGATATGCCAGCGACACCCCGAGATTCAGATGCAGCACCTCCCACAGCCAGCGGAAGTAGCGCACCAACAAGGGCCGGTCGAGGCCGAATTCCGCCTCCATCTGCCGGATTACCTCGGGTGAGATATGCGGATTCATTTTCAGTCCGGTCAGGAAGTTCCCCGGCACCAGCGACATTGCGCAGAACGAGATGAAGGTGATGCCGAGGATTAGCGGGATCATCAGCAGCAGACGTCGGATAAGAAATCGCAGCATAAGGTCATCGCTTCATGCGCTGTATATCAGCTCTACCTGCCCGGTTCGGGGTCCGCGAGATGAGTAATGCTGCATCACAGCGGTATCTCAGTTCGTGCGAAACTGGATAAGTTCCGGCTGATACAGCCCCCAGACCGTTGGATCGTAGTTTTCGAGCGAGTTCCGATAGGCGACGTAGCGCACTTGCCGGACCGTCTCGATGATCGGCAACGCGTCGTGCAGGATTTGCTGAATCCGCCAGTAGTAAGGGGCGCGCGCGTACGGATCCATCACGCGAGTCCCCTGATCAAGCAGTTGGTCGATTTCCGCTTCCCACGGCGTAGCGGGCTTGGGTTCCGACGGATTCCATATATGCAGATTACCGGACGAGCGCAGGAAATTCGCGCCGTCATTGGGTTCGATACCAGCGCTGAAGCCCATGAGCATGCAATCCCAGTCGAAACTGGTCTCAATCCGGTTCACGAGTGTGATAAATTCGAGCGGACGATAGTTCACTGTGATACCCAGGTGTTCCAGATCCTGCTTGAGGATTACGCACATTTCGCCGCGAACCGATTCGTCGCCGGTATTCGTAGTGAGATCGAAGACCACCGGATTACCGTGCGGATCATAGCGGACTCCGTCCCGGAACTTATATCCCGCTTCGTCAAGGATTCGCGCCGCGAGCGTCAAATCGTAGTCGTAGTCCGTGAGGTTTGGATTATGGAAAATCTTGTTCTCGGGCGAGATATCACTCACCGCGGGAATGGCCAGCCCGCGAAAGCACAGACTGATCATCCCCTGCTTGTCGATCGCATGGGCGAGCGCACGTAAGAAGTTAACATCGGTAAACCATCGGTACTTCGGATCGGTAACCCCGTCGTGAACGTAGTGGCGCGGATTTCGGTTGAAAGCGAAAAACAGTGAGCCCGTATCCACCCCGACCCTCTGCACGGTAATTCCGAGCTGCGCCGCCTTTTCCTGGAGACTGAACACTTCTTCGGGGCGCGGCGAGTAGACATCCGTCATGCCCCCCACGAAACGCAGATATTGCGCATTGCGATCGGGCACGATTAAGAGCATCTGTCCGTGCAGACGGGGCAGCCGGCCGCCGTCAGGCTCCCTCATCCAGTAGTCCGCGTAGCGGGCGAACGCGATCTGCTGGCCCGGAACGTAGCGCGCCATCCGGTAAGCGCCGAGCGAGATCAGCCGGGCGGGCGGTGTATCGATTCCCCATGTCCGATTGAACTGGCCCTTGCTCAGCGGACCGGCGAGCAGGTGTTCCGGGATGATCGGAAAGCCGATCGCATAAAGCAGTGGCGCGAAGGGCCGCGGCACGCGCATCACGACGGTATAGTCGTCGGGCGCTGCCGCTGCGATCGGCCTGTCGTCGACGGTCAGCGTGAAACTTGCGCTGTTGGGCACATGCGGATCGTAGATCACCTTCATCGTGAAAAGCACGTCGCGCGAAGTAAACGGCACACCGTCCGACCATTTCACGTCGTGACGGAGATGAAAAATGATGGTCTTGCCACCGTCTTGGATCTCCCAGCTCTCCGCCAGATCGGGTTCGATCAGGTTGGTTTTAGCATTCTCTTTGACCAGGCCCTCGTACAGGTCGCCGATGGCCGCGTTCGATGCTGAGTCGGTAACCAGCACCGGATTGAACGTCCCTGGATCGCCGGGCATCGAGTCGTAAAGCGTCTGCGTCGCCGCATGATCGTTGGGCGGACGATTGACGCGGCATCCCGTGCCGATCAGGGCGGCTAGCGCCATCGTTGCGATTATTCTTTTACGCCTGCGAAACACGATGACTCAGCCTCGCACCCGTCCCGCCGTGAAGTTCATTCCGAGACGCAACTCCCGGGTTTGCGGCCCTGGCGACAGGATGAACGCGGAATCGGGAATGATGCCATCGATGGCGGGATTTTCGTAGCGCAGCTTGAGGGTAGTTGCGGTGGCCGGAAAACGCGCTTCGATAGTATGCGGAAATTGCATCGCGCCGATATCCCGATAGTCACTGTAACGTACTTCATAGGCTAGGGTTCCGGCGGGCGTGGTCTCGCGCACCAGCGCGAGATTGCCGTCGCGGAAAGCAACTTCGTCAACCGTGCCGTCGGCCCGCGTATAAGAGAGCGCCGTCATCCCGTTGTCCGCCGGCGCGGGAACGAGCCCCCCGGACGCGATCGCCGCGTTCGGCGGCAGCGCGAGCAAGAGCCGTGCGGCCCGCTCCGGCGCCAGCGGAATTTGCGCGACGCGACTCAGCGTCTCGGCCGTGGCGGCGCCACGCGTGATCGTATCTTTCGACGGATCGAAAATCGCCACTTGCGTCGCGTCAGCCGCGACAACCAGCGCGACGCCCAGCGGCGACAACGCCTCGACTCTGAGACTGGCTGGCCGCCGCACGGTAATCCGCTCGCGGGCTTTCAGATGACCATGCGGACCCGTGTATTCCATGATCGCGGGCGTCTCGAGCGAATTCAGGAGCCGATCGCGTTCGGCGAGTGTCGCCAGTGCCGGGCTGGGGGCCTGCGCGGCGCCCGGCGGCGACTCGGGCAGCGTCGCACAGCTTGCGACGGCGCCAGCGGCCGCGATAATCACGGCCACCATCATACAGCGGGGACGGCAGGAACGGAGCGTCAATTCAGTGCGATGCGCGTTGTTCGGTATCGCCCAAGGCGGCCAGTTTGCCTTTGAGGCGCTCGACCTGAGCGGAGTCCTGAGCCTTGACCAGCGCGTCCTCATACTGATGGCGGGCATCGCGCAACTTGCCGACTTTCCGATAGGCGTCGCCCAGATGTTCGGTGATAGTGGGGTCGTCGCCCGTCAGGTTGACGGCGTTCTCCAACTCGTCGACCGCTTTGCGGTAGTCGCCTTTCTGATAGTAGACCCAGCCGAGGCTATCGACGTAAAACCCGTCCTCGGGCTCGAGCACCAGCGCACGCTTGATGAGTTTTTCCGCTTCGCCGAGCCGGGTGCCGGACTCGGCGTAGGTATACCCAAGATAATTAAGCGCGGGCGCATTGCTGGGATTGAGTTCGATCGCCTTGCGGATCTCGGTTACGCCCAAATCCTTCTGATTGTTCTCGTCGTACAGTGCCCCGAGCGTAAAACGGAATTTGTCATTGTTCGGTTCGAGACTCACCATCTTCCGCGCAAAGTCGATCGCGTTCCCGTAATCTTTTTTCTCCTGATAGAGGCTCGCCAGAAAACCCATGATCTCGGTATCGTTCGGTTTCTTGTGCAGGGCATCCTGCAGCTTGCCGATCGCCTGATCATAGTCGTTCTGTTTCTCGTAGATGCTCGCCTCCTGCCAGCGGGCCTCCACGTAATGGTCATCGCTCGCGGGAATCTTCTCGAATTCGGCGAGCGCCTTCTGATACTCATTCAATTCGGTGTAGACGATGCCGAGGTAGTCGCGCACCCGGTAGTTATCCGGCTCGGCGCCCAACACCAGGTTGAACTCCGTCGCCGCGCGATCAAACTCGCTGCGCTCGAAGTAAAGCAGGCCGATTTTCGTGCGGGTATCGGCCGGTGTCGTCGCGATCTGGGCGCGCCGCTGCTCGGCAACCGCCGCGTCGAGTTTCTGGTCGCCGTCGTGAAGCTCGGCCAGGTCCCGCCGGACTTCGTCGTTGTTGGGATCGCTCTGCAGGATCTTCTGATAGATCGCGCCAGCCTCGGCCGGGCGGTCCTGCAGTTGGCGCAGTAGCGCGATATCGAGCAGCAGCAGTTGGGATTGCGGGCTCAGATCGAGCGCCTTTTGATAGTAGCGATCAGCGTCGCTGTAGCGCTTCGCCGCAAGCGTCGCCCGCCCGGCGTAGTAGTAGCCAAGAAAGGAATTCGGATCGAGCTCGATAATTTTGACGAAGATGTTTTCGGCCTTCGCGTAATCACCCTGCTTCGCCGCAAGCGTGCCTAAAAAGAGATAGGCTTCCTCGGTTTTCGGCGCCAGCTCAATAACCTTCTGATACTCGGCGGCGGCCGCAACGTCGTCACCGAGCGCCGAACTGATGCCACCCTCGAGCAGGTGCGCGCGGATGAAATCCGGTTCAAGCGCGATCGCCTGCCGCGCTTGCTCACGCGCGTCTGACAAGCGGCCTTCGCGAACGTACAAGTCGGCCAGCTTCACCCGTAATGTCGCATTTTGCGGGTCATACTTGACCGCTTCCTCGTAGTCGCGGAAAGCTTCCTCATGGTCGCCATTGCCGGTCGCTACCTCCGCCTTGAGATACGCCCCCATGGCGAACGCGGCCGGCGGCAGATCCACGTCCGGGGCGCCACCAAAGGGATGCTCCGTGCTGGTCTCGGGGGAATGCCCGCTGGTGTGCAAGGACGCGCAACCGGATAAAGCCGCCGCGCAAAGTGCCGCGACGATCACTGCCGTTCGCACGGAGACGATCGCGCGGCGTAAGGCTGGCGTCGCGAGAGCAAACACTGCTAGCACTGCCCCTTGTGAGGTCCGACGCAATCTGCGGAGGTAACTGGTCGTTGGGCCCGATAACACATTATCATAGTTTTGCGCGCCGTCCGCCTGCAGCGCAATCCCTGATCGCTGGAGCCAGCCCCCACCAGTGACGCCTGAAGCACCTGCCCGCTCGGCCATTGATCCGCTCGCCGTTGGGACGCGCGTGCGCCCGGGGCTCGGCTTGGTGCCGCTGGTCTGTCTGGTCTATCTCGTCGTCAGCGGGGGAGCCTACGGAATGGAAGACGCGGTGCGGATCGCGGGCCCGCGGCTGACCTTGCTGCTGTGCGCGGTTATTCCAATCACGCTCAGCTTGCCGACGGCGCTGATGGCCGCCGAGTTGACCGCCCTGATACCGGTCGAGGGCGGCTTCTATTTTTGGGTCAAGGAGGGACTAGGATCCTTCGCCGGATTTGCTGAAGCTTACCTTACGTTACTTTTTACCGCAGTTGATACGGCGATATATCCTGTGCTCTTCGCGACCTATCTGGCCTTTCTGATTCCGTTGAGTGCGACCGGACAGGTAATTCTCAGCATCGGGCTGGTCTGGGTGGCAGGTCTGCTGAACCTGGCCGGCGTCAGGCTGGTCGGGAATACCTCGGTTGCGTTCACGCTCGCATTGACGGCGCCGTTCGCGGCGCTGGTGCTCCTGGGCTTGCCCCGCCTGCTTCATTGGCAGATGCCGTCGCAACCGCTGGTCGGCCGCGACTTCCTGGGCGCGCTGGGCGGGGGCCTGACCGTCGTGATGTGGAATTTCGGCGGCTGGGAGAATGTCAGCGTGGTCGCCGGCGAAATCGAACGGCCCGGGCGCAACTACCTGCGGGCAATCACGATCGCCTTGCCGATGGTCGCGCTCGGCTACCTGCTGCCGCTCGGAGTCACGCTGTCGGGCGTGGCAACCACCGCGCAGTGGCGTACCGGCTGGTTCGCCGCGGAGGGTGCGCTGCTCGGCGGCCGGCTGCTGGGAGCGGCGATCAGTCTCGGCGGGGCGGTTTCCGCGTTCGCGATGTTCGCGGCCGCAATACTCTGGGTCTCGCGCCTGCCATTCGTGCTGGCGAGCGAAGGTTATCTGTCGCCCGCGCTTGCCCGCATCTGGCACGCAAAGGAGGTGCCCGCGCGCTCGATACTTATTTGCTGCGTGATCTTCTCGCTCCTGGTTCCCCTCGGTTTTATGACGTTGGTCGGCCTCGACGTCCTTTTCTACATGATGGCGCTGATGCTCGAGATGGGCGCGCTGCTTCGCCTTCGCCGGTTACGGCCGCAACGCGACGGGCTGTTCGTGTTCGGTGGTGGACGCGCGGGACTGTATCTGGTCGTCGCTGCGCCACTCGTCACCTGGCTCGCGACCTTCGGCTTCGTTCTGACGCGGGGCGGCGACCGGCGCGAGTTTGGCGTCGCGATCCTGCTGTTGGCCTGCGCGTGGCCGTTGTACGCCTTCCTGCGCGGCCGCTATGGCGGCCCGCCAGTGAGCCCTCGTCCTGTCGATTGAATCCCCGGCGGGTCGCGAGCGAGAACGATCTTGGTCGAGGCGGTGAAGCTTGCCCGCGGGTTAGCCGACCAAGCGGTCGTACTCTGAGTGGGCGCCAATCCAGAACCACAAGATCCCGCCTTCGACATCGACGCCGAGCGCGCGGTGATGAAGGCCTACTCGGCAAGACCAAAAGCGGCCTACACGCTTGAGATGAAGAGAGGGGTGATGAGGGTCAGCCTTCAGAAGCTGATATTTCTCATCGGCCAAGCGCTGGACCGCCGGGCGCAGGCCACGGTAACAGGCCCAAAACTTCGGGGAGGCAAAGTGCCTCAAAATTCTGTGGATTTGCCCCCCACATGGTCGCTAAGGGCTTCGTCGGCGAGCGTGTCGAGTTTGCCCGCTTTCACGTCTCGCGCGATCTGGCGATCCCATGCGGCGGCATCAAACTCGGCGAACCACCGCCGAAACTCTGCGAGTTCCTCAGCCGAGAGAGCGGAGACTCTTTTCTCCAAGGCTTCGAGTTTACTCATGGAAGAAAAGCTACCACCTTCTCTTTTCGCGAGCTAACGCCTTTTCGCTCTAGTCCCGCGTTGGGCACTTCAAAATCACCGGCGTCAACGCGCGGGTGGAGGATTGTAGACGTGGAAAAAGGAAAACGCCGCGATCACCAGTGCGTGAGTGATCTTGCCCGAAGCGATCAATGGCTTGATCTGGCTGAGCGGGACGACCGTAACTTCAGTTTCTTCGGAACCGTCGGGGCTCGCCTGCGCGCGGCCGATCGCCCGCACGTTCGGGGCAAAGAATGAGTAGCAAAAGTTGGGCTGGATCGCGGGATTCGGATTCACCTTGCCCAGGGCGATCACGGTCTCGCCATCGTAACCGGTCTCTTCGACCATCTCGCGCCGGGCCGCGTACGCCGGATTAGGATCCTCCGGATCGACCATGCCACCCGGAATCTCCAGCGTGAACCCGCTGATCCCGTGACGGTACTGGCGCACCATGACGACCTCGCGCTTGGGCGTCAGCGGGATAATATTCACCCAGGCGGGCGCCTCGATCACGTAGAAGTCGCGCTCGCCACGGCGCGGATGGGCGGACTTGCGGCGATGAAGGTCGAAGATCGGCGTCGCATAGACCCGCTCGCTCGCGAGCGTTCGCCATTTGCGCGCTTTCAAAAAAGCCGCCGGTACTCGATCGCGGGACAGCGATCCATCACGACCGTCAGCCCGGCCGCGCGGGCGCGCTCGGCGGCGCCGGGATGGACCACCCCGAGCTGCCCCCAGAGGATTTTCGCGCCCTTCTTGATTGCCTCTTCGGCGATTTCCGGCAGGAATTCGGAGCGTCGAAAGACATCGACCATCTCGACCGGGCCGGGAATCGACGCCAGATCGGGGTAGCAGCGCTCGCCCAGTTCGGCGCGCAATGCTTCGGGACCAAGCTGGGGATTCACCGGAATCACGTGAAACCCTTTGTGTTTGAGCAGTTGCGCGATCCGCAGGCTGTCGCGATCCGGATTGTCGGAACATCCGACCACCGCAACCGTCCCCGGCTTGGCGAGAATCGCGCGTATTTCGTTGTCGGAAGGGTTCGCGAAACTCATTACTCACCTCTTATCGGCGAGCCATGGTATCCTGCTGCCGACGCTCCTCCAGTTTACCCGTTTACAGCTTGCGGAACAGCGCACAATTACCCAGACGTTCGGCCATGCGCGCAAATCTGGCAGAAATCAGCTAGCGAACATCCCGCAAGCTAGTGAGTTCGTACCGGAGAGCGAACTATCTTGGGAGAAGGGCGAGAAACAGAATTAAGCCGATAAACAGCGCGAAGACCAGGAGTGTGAACCATTTGGGCGCGTCGTGGCGGAATTTTAGTTGGCGATCGTTGCCGTAGAGTCGGGAAACGACGGAATTATTTATTGGTCGTTGTGGATCCGGTTCGTCCATGAATCAGCCGAAATGCTATCTTCTTTGCATCAACGGTAGCAAACTTCACTCAATTCCCAGGATCCGATCGATCACGCGCGGCACCAGCCGCATGATCTCCTCGCGACATGCGGCGAAGACCAGGTCGCCCTTCTCGAACGGATCCTCGATATCACCGGCCTCGCTGACGAACGCCCGCAGCGTGTGCACCTCGAGCGCCTCCGGCACGATGAACCGCTCGCGCAGCTCGCGGGCCTGTTGCCCGGTCATCGCGATTACCACGTCGGCCTCGAGTAGCAATTCAGGATGGCGCTTCAGGTCGGTCGAGGTTGCCTCCTCGCCCAAATGGATACCCACGTCGCGCAACACCATCCGCGTATCGAGCGAGACCAGCGCGCCGTCGCGGGCGTAAGGAGCGATTCCCGCCGAACGGATCAGGACGCGGCCGTCGCTCCCCCGGGCGCGCAGCTCGCGCACCATCAGATGCTCGGCCATGACGCTGCGCGCAGTATTGGCGGCACAAATCAGGAGGACGGAACGAAAGCGCGGCCCCTCAGGAGCCGCGCCTCGATCGCTACGCGGGTGCGACATCAAACCTTTCCCGTCAGCACCTCGGCGAGATTCTCTTTCTTCGTGATACCCTTGGCGAGTTCCTGCTTGACGCGCGCGCCGAGCTCGGCCGGATCCCAGAACTTGAGAGGCCCGGACTGCGTGATCTTGCCCGCGCTGTGCCATCCGCGCATCAGCCAGACGTTGCCCAGCCCGACCCGGAAAACCTCGCCATGAACGTCCTTGGCGTCGTCACTGCCGAGCCACGCGACCAGCGGCGCCACGTGTGCGGGGCTGAACATGTCGACTTCGCCCGCCTTCGGCGTGGGCATCGTCGCCGCGGTCTGCGGGGTCGCATCGATCGTCAGGCGGGTGCGCGCGACCGGCGCGATCGCGTTGATCGCGACGCCATAGCGTGCCATCTCGCGATCCATGATTACCGCCATCGTCGCCACGGCCGCCTTCGCGGTGCCGTAATTCGCCTGCCCGGCATTGCCGAGCAAACCCGAGTCCGAGCTCGTATTGATCAGGCGGCCGTTCAGCAGGTTGCCCGTCTTGTGCTGCTCCCGCCAGTAATTGCAGGCGTGCCGCGCCATGTTGAAGGTGCCCTTCAGATGGACGCCGATCACCGCGTCGAAGTCATCTTCACTCATGTTGAAGATCATGCGATCGCGCAGGATACCCGCGTTATTGACGACGATATTGAGCTTGCCGAAGTTGTCGATCGCGCAATCGAGGATGCGCTTCGAGGACTTGAAGTCGGTCACGCTCTCGAAGTTCGCGACGGCCTCGCCGCCACCGGCGCGGATCTCCTTGACGACCTCCTCCGCGGGCGAGCGCGACTGCCCCGTACCGTCAAAGTGCCCGCCCAAGTCGTTGACCACGACTTTCGCGCCATGCTTCGCCATCAGGAGCGCCTCTTCGCGGCCGATTCCGCGTCCCGCGCCCGTTATGACAACGACTTTGCCTTCGAGTAATGCCATCTGGTTTTGTTCCTCTTCTATTACGGCTCCGTAAAGCCGCGATGTCGTCAGCCGTGGATTTGGATAGACTCCGGCCACGGGCAAAGTCAAGCCGCTCCATCACATGACGCGCCACCCCAGCGGAGCCGCGGGCGCAGCTTGGCTCTTGACAGCGAGGGCTTTTTCATCAGACTTGGGCAACTGCGGATGAACGATCATTCAGCTGGAATTTAGGCGCGATCGGGGACGCCAACGATGCAGAGTCAGTTCAGCATTCTCGCGATGATCCAGCAGGGATGGTACGCGACCTATCCTTTGCTGCTCATCTCGGTGGTCTGCGTAACCATCATTTTCGAGCGGGTGTGGGCGCTATGGGGCGTCAGCAGCGGCGCGACGCGCAGCGCGGAAGGCCTGATCGCACCCCTCGAGCAGGGCAAATTCGCCGACGCGCTGGCGCGGTTGGACGGTGGCAAGAGCGTCGGTGATCGCATCTTCCGCGAACTGGTCGCCGAGGCGCAATCCGCCGATCGCGCCCGCCTGGGCGAAGTCGACGAGGAGCGGCGCTTCGCCGAAGTCCTGCAGCTCCGCGGGCCCATCTGGGTGCTGGCGACGTCGGGCGCCTCGGCCCCGTTCATCGGCCTGTTCGGCACGGTCGTCGGTATCCTCGTCGCATTTCAATCGATGGCGGTGATGGGCACGGGCGGTTTCTCGGTGGTCGCCGGCGGCATCTCGGAGGCGCTCATCTCGACCGCGCTCGGCCTCATCGTCGCGATCATCGCGGTGATTTTCTACAACTACTTTTCGCAAAAGATCGAGCGTATCAACGCGACCATCCATATCTGCGCCGCGCGCCTGATCGACGCGGCCCTGGCCGGGAGGGCCACGCTTGGCAATTAGTTCGCCCAAGGGCCAGGGCGGGATGTTCTGGGAAATCAACATCACGCCGTTGACCGATATCTTTCTCGTTCTGTTGATCATCTTCATGGTCACGGCGTCGGTGGAGGTCGAATCCGCGACGCATGTCGAACTGCCCTCGGCGACCAGCACGACCCCCGAGAACAAAGGCGTCATCGTCACCTACACGGCGAATCACGAGCTGTTCGTCAATTCGAAGGACGTGCCGGAACGTGAATTCGAGCCGGCACTGCGCGACGCGTTGGCTCGGGTTGACGCAAAAATCGTCATTTTTCAGGGCGACCGCACGGTGCTGCTGGGCGATATGGTGCGGATTCTCGATATCGCCAAGACCGCCGGCGCGGAACAAATTGCGATCGCGGCCAAACGCGTGGCGCCGGGTCAGCCCGAGGCCGGGAGCTGAAGCGCGCTCGCACGGGCGACGTCCAAAGTAGCAACGATGGCGATTCCAACCGGCGATCAAGGCGGCATCTTCGCGTCGATCAACATCACGCCGCTGACCGACATCTTTCTGGTGCTGCTGATCATCTTTATGGTCGCGACCGCGGTCACGATTGAATCCGCCGCGCACGTCGACCTGCCGCAACTCCAGGCCGCCAACCAGACGCAGCAGCCTCGCGGGGTCACCGTGACCTACACCGCGGACCATCAGATCTTCGTCAACCAGCAATCGGTCAAGGAGACCGAACTGGGGGCGGCGGTCAGCGCCGCACTGGCGAAAACGCCCGAGAAAACCGTGGTCTTCAACGGCGATCCGAGCGTTATCCTGGGCGACGCCGTACGTATCGTCGATATCGCGAAGACCGCCGGAGCGGACTCGATCGCGCTGGCGGTCTCGGCTGCTTCGGGTCCCCCACCGGTCGGCGACACTGTCCCGGCCGAAGGCGCGCCGGGGCCCGAAGGCGTGACGCCCGGACCGGCGCCGGAGCCCGTGGCGCCCGGCGGACCTTAGTCGCGTGGCACCTTGGCTGATCGTCGCCATCGCCGCCGCGGCGCTCGCGATTATCGTGGCGGCTTTTGTCATTTATCGCCGGAGTTATCGCCAAGCGACCATTAACGCGCAGGAGCGGCGCGACGGTGCGGATAAAAACGACCCGCTGTTAGGTGGACGCCGCCGCTCGATTTGGCACGTCTTCCGCTTTATCGAAGGACCCTTCGAGATATCCGTCGCATTGCATGTCGTGATCATTCTCGCGCTGCTCTGGTTGGTGCATATGCCGTCGGGCAACAACCTGATTATGGTAAATCTGCGCGGCGGCGGTGGCGGCGGCTCGCAGGAACTCAAGCAGCTTGATCTGCCCGAGATGGCGATGCCCGAGATGCGCATGCCGTTGCCGATCGAGCGGCCCGTCGTGGCTTCGCAGAGCTCGGAAACGATCGCGACGGCGACCCATTATGTGCGCAGCATGGCGGGCAGCGGGATCGGCGCCGGGCGCGGCGGCGGGATCGGCTCGGGCTACGGCCGCGGCGTCGGGGCGGGCTTCGGTGGTTTTATCGGCGGGCTGCGCAAGTCCGGCCTCGAAGTGGCCCTGGTGCTCGACGGCACGGGCTCGATGCTGCGCGTGATCGGCGACGCCAAGAGCCGGATGAAACAGCTGATCTTCGCGATCCATCGGCTGGTGCCCGCCGCCCGTATCGGAATTGTCGTCTTTGGCGGCCGCGGCGAGCCGATCCAGGTTCAGCCGCTGACCACCTCGCCCGACAAGTTGATCACCTTTCTCAACAGTATCGCCGCGCATAATGGCGGCGAGTGGCAGGAAGACACCTTGGGCGCCGTCCGCACCGCGATCGACCGGATGGCGTGGAAGCCCGGCTCCCACAAGGTGATCGTGCTGGTCGGCGACACGCCGCCGTTCAACGAGGACTATGAGCCGGTCCTCGAGGAGATTCGCCGCTTCCGCGCGGAGAACGGCTCCTTCAACACGGTCGACGTCACGGTCGAGGAGCACGAACGCTTCATCATCGAGTGGTACGCGTCGCAGGGGATGAAGCCGCCGCCGGGCGCGATCGAGAATCTCCCGGGCTTCTATTCACAGACCCAGCACGCCTATCAGGCGATGGCGGCGGCGGGCGGCGGGGTCTGGAAGAGCCTGACCAAGGACGAGCAGATCAATCAGCAGATTCTGATTCTGGCGTTCGGCACTGCATGGCAGAACGAGGTCGCCGCCTTTGGCCGCGGCCTGACCGCCCGCACCGACCCGTAGTGTGCCGCTCGCAGGGTCATTCCGCGGTCGCCCGGGGGATTAATTCCGCCGCCGCGCTATAATTCACGCCATGGAGATTCCCTTCAAGGTAGCCGAACTCGACCATCTCGTGCTGCGCTGCGGCGACCAGCCACGGATGCTCGACTTCTATACGCGGGTGCTCGGGCTGCATGAGGAGCGGCGGCTCGACGCGATCGGCCTGATTCAGCTTCGCGCGGGCGCGAGCCTTATTGACCTCGTCCCCGCGAGCTCGCCGCCGCACGCCGCCAGCGCTAATGTCGACCACTTTTGTCTCGGTATCGAGGTCGGTGACCTGGCCACGATGCTCGACTACCTGCGTGGTCACGGGGTCGCAATCGCGGGCGAGCCGGTGACCCGTTACGGGGCGCGTGGCCACGGGCTTTCGATCTATATCCACGATCCCGAGGGCAACATGGTCGAGTTGAAGCAGATGCCCGCCGGGACCGCCGCGTGATGAGATGCCGGTTGCTGGGAATCGTGCTCGCGGTGATGGCTCTGGCGCCGGCCGGCTGCGCACGCCGCTTGCCGCACGGCGTCGCTGAACGGTATCTCGAAGATCTCCGGCAGTTTGACTATCCGGACTGCTATTCTCTGCTCAGCGAGGCGGATCGGGCGGCGCGCACCCTGCCGGAATTCCTGACCGAGATTCCGCTCGCCCCGGACGTGAGCCCGGTATGGTTCCGCCCGGTGCTCCATCAAACCCAGTACGTTTTGGGTGAGGCCACCCGGGACGACACTTCCGCGTTCGTGCCGGTCAGAATCACCGCGCCCGATTTGCCCCGCTGGGAGCGCGCGCTCAATCAGGCCGCCGGCTCCCAGGGTGTGACCGCCGAGGCCGTGCAACGTTCGCTCGACCGCGGCGATTATCCCAGGCGGGTCTATGATGACCGGATTTTTCTGGTCAAGGAGCATCACCATTGGCGGATAGTCGCGGGCTTTACCGCCCGCGATTCCATCGTCGACCGCCATCGCCAGGCGCTTAACGATTATCTGGCGGACCGTTACGATAAGGCGATTCCGCAATGGCGCGCGATGATCGCGGAACTCAAGGGGCAACCGGCCACCGGCAGTTGGGGACTGGCCGACCTGTACAGCCGGGAACTGGACCGGCTCGAACAGTTGCGGGCGGCGGCGCCGGCGGACCAAACGTACGCGGCCCGGCTTATACTGAGCGACGTCGCGATGAAGATGTCGGAGGAACGGATGCCTGCGATTTTCGGCACGGTGCGCAACACGGGGGATCGTCCGGTCGATACGCTCGCGGTCGCCGTCACGTGGTACAGCGGACGCGGCAAGGGTTTGCAGGCGGCGTATCGCGAGGAGCATCAGGTGGTCGCGACGCCGGTCGAATTCACCGACTTCAGCCGCCCGGTGCTCCCCTTCGCGCCGGGAGACTCGCACCCCTTTGGCTTTGTCTTGACCGCGCCCGCGGCCGTGCAGCAGGAAGCCTCCCCTTACGTGACCATAAGTTCGGTCGCGCTGGCCGCAAAGCCGGCCACGGCGAGCGCGGCGCCCGGCAAGACGATGGCGCCTGCCACTCCGTCCTCGCCGCAAGCAATAGCCGGCCGCAGCCCGGCGCCACACTGAGTCGACCTGGTCCGCCTTGGCCAACCTCGTCACCATCGCCGTCCCGACCCATAACCGTTCGCGGCGCCTGCGCGAGACGCTCGCCAGTATCGCCGCGCTCGAAATTCCCGCCGGTTTCACCGCCGAATGCGTGATCGTCGACAACAATTCGACCGACGATACCGGCGCAGTCGCCGAGGAATTTGCGGAGTCCGCGCGCATTCCGACCCGCTGCGTCTTCGAGCCACGGCAGGGCTCGAGTTACGCGCGTAATCGCGCCGTCGCCGAAGCGCGCGGCGATTTCATCCTGTTCATCGACGACGACGCGGTGGCGGAAGCGCGCTGGGCGGTCGAGATGATCGCCGCGATGGAGCGGCGCAAGCTCGACGCGGCCTGCGGGATGGTGATCGCGCGCTGGGGCAAGCCGCCGCCGCGCTGGCTCGGCCCCAGCGTCTATATCAAGCTGGCGGTGCACAACGAGGTCGCAGTGAACGCCGCGCCGCCCGCCGCAAGCGAGACGATTCACAATTATTACAGCGCCAACGTTGGCTTCCGGCGCAAAACCTTTGCGCTGTTTGGTAACTTTCGCGAGGAGCTGGGCGTGGTCGGCGGTAATCCGATGTCGGGCGAAGACACCGAACTCTTCGAGCGAATCATGCGGCGTGGCGGCGTGATGGGCTTCGTGCCGGCGGCGCGGGTCCACCACCTGATTCCACCCGAGCGGATGACGCGCGCCTACCTGCGGCGCAAGAGCTACGCCTTCGGCTTCGGCAGCGCGGTAGCGGGCGGTCCGACGCACAATCATCTGGACAAGCTCGGCCGCAACGCGTTCCGGATGATCACGGCGACACTCCGCGGCGATCGCGAGCGCGCGGTCTTTCATGAACTCGAATGCGCCAACTTCATTGGCTACTGGCGCGGGAAACTCCAGCAGCGCCGCGAACGGCGCGACCGCTGAACGGGACGACTTGGCTCGCCGCCTTGCCAGCCTGACCGGACCGGGGAAGAATCAGCCGATGCGCAAGCCGGATTTCTATCGTGACGCACGGAGCGACCTGACGGGACCGCTCCAGGGTATTCGGGTGCTCGAGGCGACGACCAGTTGGGCGGGTCCGATGTGCGGATGCCTGTTCGCGGACCTTGGCGCCGACGTCGTCAAGGTCGAGGCGATCGAGGGCGAGGTCGGCCGGCGGGTCGGTCCGTTTCTGACCGGCGAGGGCAGCCGGGTCAGCTTTCTGCACGCCACGGTCAATCGCAACAAGCGCAGTCTGACGCTCGATCTGCGCAATCCCGAGGGTCGCGCGCTGTTCCTCAAACTGGCCGCGCGCTCCGACGTCGTCGTGCAGAACTTCCGTCCCGGCACCTTCGACAAGTGGGGTATCGGCTACGAGCATTGCCGCGCGGTCAAGCCCGATATCGTCTACGTCTCGATCAGCGGCTTCGGCCAGTTCGGTCCGGCGTACGATCGCCCCGGCTACGACCCGGTGGCGGAGGCCGCCTCCGGCTTCATGTCGCTCAACGGCTCGCCCGACGGCCCGCCGGTGCGCTGCGCGACTTATCTCGGCGACGATCTGGCGGGACTCCATAGTGCGCTGAGTGCGCTCGCCGCGTTGCGCCATCGCGATCAGACCGGCGAGGGTCAGCATATCGACGTCTCACTGATGGATTCGATTCTGTTCCAGTCCAACGGCTACCTGACGCTCGGCGCCCTCAAGCATCCCGCGTTGCGCCGCCTCGGCAATCGATCGCTGTTCAGTGCGCCGGTCGACGCCTTCGCCTGTGCCGACGGCCATATTTTCGTCGCGGTGCTGCTCGAACCGCACTGGCGCGCGCTCACCCGCCTTATCGGCAGGCCTGATATGGCCGTCGATCCGCGTTTCGCCACGATGGCGGCGCGTCACGAACATCGCGAGGAGACCGACGCGGCGGTCGCGGCCTGGATGAAGACGCAGCGGGTTGCCGACGTTGAACGAATCTTCGCTGAAGCGGGGATTCCGGCGGCCGGCGTGCGCAGCTATGCGGAGGCGGCCAACGATCCGCATGTACACGAACGCGACATGCTGCAACTGATCGAGCAGGAGGACGGCAAAACCGTGCCGATCACGGGTCCGGCGGCGAAATTCTCGCGCACGCCGATCAAGGTCCGCCGTCGCGCGGCGAAATTGAGCGAGCATACGGACGAGATTCTCGCCGAACTCGGTATCGACGCGACCGAACGCAAACGGTTGCGCACCGCCAAAGTGATCTAGCGTTCAGCCCGGATGGCTGGTGGCGCGCAGGCCGAGGAAGCCCGCGATGAGCTGGTCGAGCACACGCGGCGGGAGAATTCCCGTCAAGGTCCAGTTGATCAACCGCCGTGGCACGACCGCGTAACGGGTGCGCGGCCGCCGCACGCTCAGCGCCTTCCAGATCGTGGCGGCGATTCGCTCCGGCGGATAGCCATTGCGACCATCGCGGAGCATCTGCTCGCGGAATTTGTGCATCGCGTCGCGGTAGTCACTGGTCGCATAGGGGCTGAGATCGATCGCTTCGGCTTTATCCCAGATTGGCGTTGCTACCGAGCCCGGACCGACAACAATCACGTCGATTCCATAGAGCATCAGCTCGCGCCGCAGGCACTCCGACCAGCCCTCGAGCGCATGCTTGGACGCGACGTACGCGCCCATGAAGGGCAGGCCGCGGCGGCCCCCGACCGAGCTGACGTTGACGATTCGTCCCGGACGGCCCTTGAGTCAGTGATCGGCTCCCAGGAGCGGAATAAAACTCCTGGTAACAGCGAACGCACCCGTCAGATTGACCTCGATCTGATGGCGGAAATCGGCGACGCTCAAATGAAGTGTGGGACCGGGGACGGCGATGCCTGCATTGTTGACCAGCCCGAAAAGGCGCTCGACGCCAAGCCGCGTACGGACTTCGTGCGCGGCTTCTTCGATCGACTTTTCGTCGGTTACGTCGAAGACCAACGGTGTGAAGTTGCCTGCGCAGGACGCCGCCGCGCGTTCGGCGTCAGACGCGCGCCGGACGCTGCCGAATACGTGAATTCCGTTCCGCGCCAGCGTCGCGGCCGTCGCCAAGCCGATACCGCTCGAGACTCCAGTTACGACCGCCGCTTTCATTCGCATGAACCTCCACGCCCAGCCAGTCAATTCAGGCTGCCCGAGTTACGCGTTGAATCATCATACGACGCGCCGCTCGCCAGACAACGGGCGGCTATCTGCTGCTCGCTCCGCGCGGCAGCGCGCTCCACTCTAGGGAACCTCCGCGCACGTAATTTTGTCATTCTGAACGGAGTCTGCGAAGTGAAGAAT
>JBKQPD010000082.1:0-4363 GCA_052145175.1 Binataceae bacterium (SeqCode)
CAGAACGGTCGCGCATCATTGCCTGAAAAAATCGGCAAATACGTGATTATCAACGAGGTGGGCCGAGGCAGCACCGGCGTCGTCTATCTATCGCACGATCCTTACTATGGCCGCGATGTGGCGATCAAGGTTTACAACGTCGATTCCAGCGGCGATGAAAACCGCAAGCGCATCGCGCGCAAAATGTTTCTCTCGGAAGCGCACATGGTGGGCATGCTGCAGCACCCGAATATCCTGCCGATCTACGACGCGGGCGAAGAAAACGGCCATTGTTACATCGTGACCGAGCACGTGCATGGGGCGCGCACGCTCGCCGCCTATTGCCGGCCCGACAACCTGCTGCGGATCGACGACGTGGTGGAGTTGGTGTACAAAGCGGCGCGCGCGCTTCACTATGCGCACAGCCGTGGCGTCATCCACCGCGACATCAAACCGAGCAACATCATGCTGACGCTCGAGAGCGATGTTCGCATAATCGACTTCGGGATCGCGTTGGTGGCAGACTCGGACATCTCCCGCATCGAAGGAATAGCCGGCAGCCCCTCGTACATGTCGCCCGAACAGGTGCAATCGATCGAGCTCACGAACCGCTCGGACCTGTACTCACTGGGGGCGGTCATGTACGAACTGCTGACCGGGACGCGGCCTTTCCGGGCTGGCAACCTGCAGAAGCTACTGCATCAAATCGTGTTCGCCACCCCGCCGCCTATCCATACATTGCGTCCGGAGATTCCCGAAGAACTCGAAAACGTCACCGCCATGGCGCTGCAGAAGGATCCTGCGAAGCGGTACAAGACGGGTTTGGATTTCGCGGCCGAGCTGACTCGCGTGCATCAAAAGCTGCGCGCGCAATACAACCGGATCGACCAACAGGAACAGTTCAGCCTGCTGCGCAAGCTCAAGTTCTTCCACGAATTCTCGCATGGTGAAATCTGGGAGGTGCTGCGCGCCAGCAGTTGGCAGGACTATGCCGACGGCGAGGAAATCGTCAAAGAAGGCGAAATGGACGATCGCTTCTACATCATCGTGCAGGGTCGCGTTGCCGTCGAACGCTTGTCGAAGGCGCTCGGTTATTTGGACAGCGGCGATTGTTTCGGAGAGACGAGCTACGTTCGAGGCGCCAAACGCACCGCCACCATCAAGGCCGCCGGGCCCGTGACCGTCATGAAGGTGAGTTCTACGCTGTTGGAGCAGGTCTCGGCCGAGTGCCAGCTGCGCTTCAATCAGGTGTTCCTGCGCAACATGATCGGCCGCCTGCAGAGCGCGGAGCGCGTCACCTCTTAAGCGTGCTTCGCGGCCTCTTTGTCGTACTCGATCATGGCGTAGGCCGAGTGATTGTGGATCGACTCGAAATTTTCGGACTCGACCACATAGGCGCGGACCCGCTTGTCGTTATTGAGCGCAACCGCCACGTCGCGCACCGTATCCTCGACGAATTTCGGGTTGTCGTACGCGTGCTCGGTGACGTATTTCTCGTCCGGCCGCTTCAATATTCCGTACACCTCGCACGAGGCTTCGTTTTCCGCGATATCGATCAGCTCCTCGAGCCACATGTGCTCATTGAGCTTGGCCGTCAAGGTGATGTGGGAGCGCTGATTGTGCGCGCCGTAGTCTGATATCTTCTTCGAGCAGGGGCAGAGGCTGGTGGTCGGCACGACGACCTTGAGCCAGACACTGGTTTCGCCATGGCAGTGCTCGCCGAAAATGGTGGCCTGATAATTCATCAGGCTCTCGACGCCGGACACCGGCGCCGTCTTCATCACGAAATACGGAAAAGTCATTTCAATGTGGCCGGAAGTCGCATCCAAGCGTTCCGTCATCTCCTTCAGCATCGCGCCGAAAGAGTCCACCGATATTTCACGCTCGTGATGCAGGATTTCGACGAAGCGCGACATGTGCGTGCCCTTGAAATTATGCGGCAGGTTCACATACATATTGAAATTAGCGACGGTGTGTTGCTCGCCATGTGCGCGGTCTTTCACCTTGACCGGATGAAAGATGTCCTTGATGCCGACTTTGTTGATGGGTATCCGACGCGTATCGGAGCGGCCCTGCACGTCTTCGATGGGCGATACGGTGGATTTCTTGGCGGCGACGACGTTCATTTTTCGCGAATTTCCTGCTGATGCGGTTTTGCCGGACATTGTGCCGGAACCGCGAAGTTCAATGATCTTAGACGATTCGGCTGGAATTGGCCCGCACGCCGCTTTCGGGTACATCCATCTGGCGGTAAGTATCGGTCTATGCTGGAGAAGTTGCCGAAAAACCCGCTCTAACTCAGGTCGCGTCGGCTTCGTCGGCGTCGAAATCTTCAACCGCAGGTTCGCCCGCTTTTTTCAGTAAAATCTCGACCTTTTGCTCGGCTTCCTTGAGCGCCGTCTGGCAACTTCGCGTCAGCATTACGCCGCGTTCGAACGCGGCCAACGACTCCTCGAGGGGTAGATCGCCTTGTTCCAAGCGCTCGACGAGTTCCTCTAGATCGCGCATCGCCGTCTCGAAGTCGAGCTTGGGAGGCTCGTTTGGGTTGCGTGTGGCCATGGCTGCGAACGGTACAGCCGCCGCTCGACGTGCGCAAGTTCACGCCGTCCGACCGGGGACGGCAGAACATCGTCAAGCCGTGAGACGCGTCACAGCCGCAGACTCGCGCCGTTGCGGCGTTTGTATACCATGGGAGCTGAGAAGCCATATGCCATACACAACCAAACATATCGTAGCCTGTGGATGGCTATGCGCAGCTGTCTTGGGCAGCGCTGCCTGCGCTCCGAAGCGCGTTCCGCCCATGACGGTCGCCGACCTCATGGAGGATCGCGTAACGTTGGATGGCGTATTGATGAAATGCAATGAGAATCCGGCCGCGGCGCGGACCAGCTCTGACTGCCTTAATGCCCGGGTCGCCATCGAGCGCCTGGCAAAGGATGTGGACCCCGCCGAGGAGTCCAAACGCAGCGCGGAGTTCGAGCGCAGCCGGGAGCAGCTGCGTTTGGCGCAGGAAAAGTTGCGCCAGGAGCAGGAGGACAAGACCAAGGTGGATCCCTATAACCTGCCCTTGGTTCCGGTGGATTCGGCCGCATCCGGCGGGACGCCCCCCAGCGGTGCATCGCCCGGGTTGGCGCAATCCAAGCCTTGAATCCCAGCGGTCCCGGCCACAGACTGTGGCCATGGGCATATTCGGAAAAACCGCCGTCATGCCGGGGCGTCAAAACGCACTTCCCGGACGCAGCGAACCTATTCGGATCTCGGGGCGTCATTTTGTAACCGGCCACCGCATCGCACCGCCGTTTCCGGCGGGCACACAGCTCGCCCTTTTTGGGCTCGGCTGCTTCTGGGGAGCCGAGCGAAAATTCTGGCAAACCGATGGGGTGTACGCCACGGCCGTGGGTTACGCCGGCGGTTTTACACCCAATCCCACGTACGAGGAGGTGTGCACGGGCAAGTCCGGACATAACGAAGTGGTGCGTGTGATCTTCGATCCCAAGGATATCGATTACCTCGACCTGCTGCGCGTGTTCTGGGAGTCTCATGACCCCACGCAGGGCATGCGTCAGGGTAATGATGTCGGCACGCAGTATCGATCCGGCATCTACACATACGGTCCTGAACAGCTGCGACAGGCGGAGCAATCACGCGCGGAATATCAAACAGCGCTCGCCAAAGTGGGGTTGGGATCGATCACCACTGAGATCGTCGAAGCGCCAGAGTTCTATTACGCGGAGGAGTACCACCAGCAGTACCTCGCGAAGAATCCAAATGGGTACTGCGGGATAGGAGGGTGTGGAGTTCCCTTCAAACTCGCAGAGTTACAGGTGGGGGAGAAGGCGTAGTCGCAAGTACGCCGAGGGTTTCATCAGGAAATCCGACGGTTAGAGGTCTTTTCGAGGCAAGGATGCTGAGAGGGTCTGGAGTCGCGAGTACTCCAAGCGTCTTGCACGTGACATTCAAGAGCGTGCGCTGATGAAGCTGCAGCAGCTGAACGCCGCCGGAGACCTGAAGGACCTTTCGATTCCAAGCTCGAACCAGCTCGAGGCTTTGAGGGGCGATCCTAAGGGCGAGTACAGCATCCGGAACAACAAGCAGTGGCGGATCTGTTTCAGGTGGTGTGACGGTCACGCTTTTGACGTCGAGATCGTCGATTATCACTAGGCGGGATTAGGGTTATGGCAACGCGAAAGATCAAGCTTACTCACCCGGGCAAGATTCTCCGGGAGGAGTTTATGGGGTCAGTGGGGCTCAGTGCGTATGCACTCGCTAAGGCCTTGGATGTTCCGCTGCCTCGCGTAAACGACATCGTGCGCGAGAAGCGCTCAATCTCGCCGGAAATGGCCGTGCTGCTCTCAGCGTATTTCGGCACGTCCGATGGTTATTG
>JBKQPD010000083.1:0-3456 GCA_052145175.1 Binataceae bacterium (SeqCode)
AACGCGCAGAAGTTGATGCCGATCGGGCGTAGTCCATCCACAGACAGGACCAACGCCCCCGAATCTCCGCCCGCGCTGAAGGTGGTACCCTTCTCCCAGAGCACTTCATGAACGCCAGAAAAGATAAATGGTGCTCCGCCAGACGCGAAGTGCACCTCTAAATTCTCGAAGTCGATCGCGTTCAGAGTGGCTCGGGTGAAACCTGTAGTCCGCCCGATCTTGCAGACCGGCATGCCAAGCATCAGCTCCTCGGTCTCCATCGGGTGTCCGATCGACTTGCCCCATAGCGAGTCAGGAACCGCCGAATGTTTCGGGATCTGGTTGCCTGTGTGGTCAATATCGTCGTTCAGCCGTGCGATCGCAGCGTCGAGATTATTCCTTTGCGCGGGCACAAACGGTGCAAATTGGCCGGTAAGATTGCCGATCCGATTGGATACGGGCGTTGGATCGGGGTCCCCGGGTTGCTGGATCGGATCACCGATCTCAGCTCCAGGCGCGTTCGCTGGCCAAGCCAGCACGTGCACGCAGGAGAGGATGCCGGTATGCCCATCATTGAGTCGCACAAAGGCCCCGAGTGAGCCCGCCGAACCGCGCTCGTGCGCAACGGAAGCACCCAGGTGCAGCGGCATGCATCGGCCTTTGATCAGCGGATTACTAGGAATATTGGACAGGGGCGGCACCCTCGGTGGACGGAATACCCGTAAGATGCTGCGCAGCCCGTGCGCGTGCGCTATGGCGTTTAAGTTGCGCGCCTCTGCACGATTCCTTCCTTTCGCGGCCGTCACACGCAGCTCCAACTGCGGGCGGCCAGTGCGAGCATCGATAGAATGTCCGATCGCCAGGCCCGCCCGCGGTGGTGGTAGACGGGGAAAAGCCTGCGCGTAAACACCGGAAGTTGAGGAGGAGGACACGCTCTCGTGGCTCCCGGCTTCCCAGGCGGCGATTATCTCCGCCTTAATCGTATGCAGCTCCGCTAAGTTGATCATGGCATCCGAGTCAGGTCTGCTGTGCCGCGAGAGGCGCAAAGAGCCCAACAACCATCGCGATGAAACCGGCTACGGCGCCATGGAAGCCACGAATCACCGGTCCGGTGTCACTTACAGCATGGGCCCAGATAAAAAAGGCGATGCAGGTCATCAGCACTAGCCCCCAGTTCACATCTTGCATTCCAGCCGCCCCAACCGGCTTGCTAGCGAGGATGCGAAGCAGCAAACAGGCCCCCATACAGATCCAAAAGCAGATGGTTGGCCAGCGGAGTCCGAACAAGATCGCCCCTGGGTCCATCGCTCCATTTTGTCCGCCAACAGCGAGGCCGATGCCCGTCATATAGAGCGAAACCACGTCCCCGGGGATGAGCTTCAAGATGTTATCAAGGTTGATAGCGCCCTGGCCAGCATTGGTCTGGCCACCAGCGGCGTTCTGGAAGACGGCGACACCTTCACCGCTGATCGTTAGCTGCTTTCCGAATAACGCCATTGTCACCTCCGAAAATCTGACCGTTGAATCTTACGTTCGCCGTCGAGGCACGAACTTTTAATTTAACGCCCGCCTCGCCCTTGAGTTCCTAAGACACTTTGTTGAGTCGCTTGCAAGGACGGTTGCCCGGAGCGAAGCCAGGCGAGTTCGGACCTTTTTGTGCGTTACGCTCCCCTCCGTCCGCGCTCTCGAAAGGCGCTCGGAGACAATTAAAGGGTAGGGACCAAGAAAGCCAAAACTACATTGGAAAAACTACATTAAAATTAACATGGATTTCGCTCGCGTCATAGGTCGCATTCACTTGCCATCAGGCGTGATTCGAAAAGGAAATCTCCTTGCCGCTAGCATTTGGCTACGCTGTTCGCAGGTGTTTTTAAACGACCGTTTTATGATAACGTTCGATATTGAAAAAGCCGCGCAATTGATTAGGGCTCGAGACGGAAATATGGTTATAATAGTCATCATGGTCATTAATGGAGCGGCCGATGCCTAGCCCTACCCCAGCCTGGACCGTGGCCGACGCCAAGGCCCGACTCTCGGAAGTAATCGACAAGGCCCATCGCGAGGGTCCGCAAACCATCACCAAAAACGGACGAACCACGGCCGTCGTGGTAGCCATCGAGGAATGGGAGCGGAAGACCGCGCGCACCGGCTCACTGGCCGAATTTCTCCTCGCGTCGCCGCTGCGAGGCGCCGATATCGATGTCGAGCGATCAAAGGATGGCGCGAGAGAGATCGAGCTGTGAGCTTTCTCATCGACACCAACGTAATTTCCGAGGTCGCCAAACCGCATCCGAACCCGCAGGTGATGGCGTTCCTGCACGAGACGGACGAGGATCGTCTGTTCATCAGCGTCATCGTCCTGGGCGAACTGCGCCGTGGCGTCGCTCTGAAGGCCGATGGACGTGCCAAGGCGTCCCTCGACGCGTGGCTGCGCCTCGATTTGCCTGAACGATTTTCCGGCAGGATCATCGACATCACGCCCGCCATCGCTGATGCGTGGGGAGAGCTCATGGCCGAGGCCAAACTGAAGGGAAGAGCCCTCCATGCGATGGACGCCTTCCTCGCGGCCACGGCACGCGCGCACGGCCAAACGCTGGTGACGCGCAACGTCAAGGATTTTGAACCCTTCGGACTACAGCTTCTCAACCCATGGGACGCCAAATGAACAACTCTCGGCGGCTGGTGGTTCTGAAGCCGCCTCCCGGTCCGAGAAGAGGATCGCCTGACCCATGTCCCTGATTGGCTACGCCCGCGTTTCGACCGACGACCAGGTTACAGACGCTCAAACCGACGTGCTGAAGGCCGCCGGCTGCGCGGTGATTTTTCGCGAGCATATGTCGGGTGCCAAAGCGTCGCGGCCGGAGCTGGCCAAGGCTTTGGCCAAGGTTCAACGTGGCGACGTGCTGGTGGTGGCCAGGCTCGACCGCCTGGCGCGGTCGCTGTCGCATCTGCTGTCGGTCATCGCCGAACTCGACGCCAAGGGCGCGCATTTCAAATCGCTCGCCGATCCAATCGACACCACCACTCCGCAGGGTCGTTTCGCCCTGCAAGTGCTCGGCGCGGTCGCCGAACTCGAGCGCGCGCTCATTCGAGAACGCACCAAGGACGGGTTGCGGGCCGCCAAGAAGCGCGGCCGCGTCGGCGGCAATCCCAAGCTGCGCGCCGGCGATAAAGAGGCCATCCAGCGCATCGTCGACGCCAGAAGCCAAAACTATTTCGCGCGCGTCAATCACACCGCCGAACATTGGCTGCCGATCGTGCGGCAAATGCGGCCCGATCATCGCTGGCCGGACGTGGTGCGCGTTCTCAACGCCAAGCGCGATAAAGCCAACGGCGCCGCCCTGCCCCACTGGAGCGTCGAGCGCCTCAAACGCGCCGTCAAACGCTTCGTCGCCGAAGGCCTCGCCGAACCCAACCTGCTCCGTCCCGCCACGCGCGGAGCAAGCAGCGAGCGTCTCCTGACCCTCGTCGCCGGCA
>JBKQPD010000084.1:0-9449 GCA_052145175.1 Binataceae bacterium (SeqCode)
CGGAGGCTCGGAACAGGGGGCGGCGGAGTCTGCGACGCGCGGCCAAAATAAAGTTAAATCATTCCAGCATGTAGAGCGTGCGGCCTGGACCAAGCTCGATCCGATGCGGGAAGCGTTTCCCGGCCCAGCGGACGACTTCGGGCATCGAGCTGAGACGCTGCGTCCAGCATAGCATGAGACGTACGTTATACTGTTGCGCCTGGTCGATAACTTCTTGCGCCCGGAGGTAACCAGTAGCGATTCGCGTGAAAGACGTGTCGGTCAAAGCGGGCGGGACGTCGCGGCCAGCGAGAAAAGCGATTCCCTGAGCGTCAGTAACTATCATCTCCCCCGGCCGCGTGTGCTCGATGATTAATTCGGCTATACGCAAATCCGGACTTGGCAATGCCTGGCTTCGTATGAATGTTAGTTCACGGGAGGCCTCAAGAAAGGCCTGACGGACTCCCGCGCCCAGAATCACTAAACTTGCGCCGGCACAGGCAGCCCAGCCAATAATCCGAATCAAATGTGCTTGTGCGGCAAGCCAGCGAACGAACACTGCGTATAGGACACGGGAATAGCCCGCGCCGACTCCGATCGCAGCGGCCAGCGCGGGAATAATCGCGATCAGGTGATGGTCAAATAGTGGAAGATGGTTCAGCAGTCCAAGGAACGTGACAAAAGGCCACGCGAACAGCGCCACTCCATCTATTCCGCCAAGCATACACAATCCCGCTAATGGTGCAGTCAAAACCAGTAACCGCTCTCCACTCATTAGCCGCATCAGGGTATGCCATCTGTCGTCGAGCGGAACGGATGGGTAGACCCTGCGCGCCGCCAAATGGAAGGTTATGACTTGATGCCAAACCTGAGCAAATTTATACGACGATAAGCTAAGCAAAGTGATAGCTGCAAACACGGCGAATATGGTGAGGATGTCCAGTGCGATGAACCGTAGCCGCTGTCGCTGGCTTATATCCTGAGCATGTGTCCATCGCGCGATCGCGAACAATATCAGCGAGGGAACAGCATAAATACCCGATAGCTTGAGCAAGATCGAGCATATTGTGGCGGCGGACGCGGCCGCCAGCCATCCGCGATGCCCGTCGCGGGCGTAACCAGCCGCCAGCGCGATCCCTGCTGCGGCTAAAGCGACCGAAGGGACGTCCGCGTTTATAGTTCGCGACCACTGCAACTCCAGCGGTGAGAGTATTACTAATGTCGCGGCGAGGATCGAACCGCCGCGGCTCCCCAATGGTGTTGCTATCAGCATCACCGCTACGATTGTGATTAGGCCGGCGGTAGTCGTGACCAGTTGTCCCGCCAGAAAGGTTTCACCGAACAAGCGCAACGAGGCATATATCAGTGGCAGCCATAGTGGCGGCTGGGAATCAAAGACTTGCCGGTAAGGCGCATAGCCGCGTACCATCATCCGCGCGGACTCTAAATACACTCCCGAGTCATATGAATCGCTGTAAGCGCCCAGACCGCTATAAAGGAGACGGAGGGCGTATAGCAGCCCGACCACAATGGCCACGTACCACGAATTCCGCCAGAGCCGGGAGATTGTAGCCGCAATTCTCATCTTGACCCTTGATTTAGATGCGCATCGGCGCCGCGCGCAAACGTGCGCAGGGAGCGGGAGGAAATAACATGGAAGCGGATCAGTTGATCGCACTCTGGGAGGAACATCTTAAATACGAATTCGCGACGCGTGATACGGAGGCGACGCTCGCCACGATGGTCGACGACGCGTACGTGAATCATATTCCGGTGCTGACCGGCGGGGTCGGCAAGGACGAGTTGCGCGAATTTTACGCGAAGCACTTCATCTCGCGGATGCCGCCTGACACCACGATCAACCCCATCTCGCGAACCGTGGGCGCGGATCGCGTGGTCGACGAGATGATCTTCAGCTTTACCCACACCGTCACGATGGACTGGATGTTGCCCGGTATCGCCCCGACCGGCCGGCGGGTCGAAGTTCCACTGGTTGCGATCGTCCAGTTTCGTGCAGGAAGGCTCGCCCACGAGCACATCTATTGGGACCAGGCTTCCGTGCTGGTGCAGATCGGTCTGCTCGATTCCGCGGCGTTGCCCATCGCCGGCAGCGAATCGGCGCGCAAGGCGCTCGATCCTAAGCTCCCTTCCAATGAACTGATGACGCGACGGCGCGGTTGAGTCCGCCGTGATCGAGCCGCGCACCGTTTGCCCCTGAGTCATAAACCATCTAAACAACAAGGATCGCGTCGATTCCGTCGACGCGTCCGCATCAGGACTACGCAAGGAGCACCCATATGACTGGCGCAGCGCCACTGACAGGGATCAAGATTCTCGATCTGACCAAGCTGGCCCCCGGCCCGCATTGCACGATGATCCTCGGCGACCTCGGCGCCGACATTATCCGCGTCGACGAGCCCGGCGTACCCACCGGACGGCGCGCGCAGCAGGCCGGCGGTGGCGACGTCAGGGCGCCGCGCCCCAGCTCCTCGCCCGCTAATGCGCTCGCCCGCAACAAGCAGTCGATCGGGCTCAACCTCAAGAGCGGTCCCGGCAAGGAGATCTATCTGCGGCTCGCGCAGCGGGCCGACATTGTCGTCGAAGAGTTCCGCCCCGGCGTCGCCAAGCGGCTCGGTATCGATTACGACGCGTTGCGGCCGCGCAATCCGCGGCTTATCTATTGCGCCGTAACCGGTTTCGGCCAGACCGGTCCCTTCAAGAATTACGTCGGCCACGACCTCAACTATGTCGCGACCGCGGGCGCGCTCTCGCTGATGGGTCCGGAGAACGGCCTGCCGGCGATTCCCTGGAACTGGCTCGCCGATTACGCCGGCGGCGGGATGCATGCCGCGATCGGCGTGCTCGCGGCGCTGGTGGCGCGCAGCCAGAGCGGTCGCGGTCAGTACGTCGATATCGCGATGCTTGACGGCGTGATGCTGCTGCTCGCGCAGGCGCTCTCCGCGCACTTCACCAGTGGCCGCGTGCCCCGGCGCGGCTCGACCCCGATGGACGGTGCGGCGCCGCACTACAATCGCTACTACACCAAGGACGGCAAGATAATCACGATCGCATCGATGGAGCCGTGGTTCTACGCCAATCTTTGCCACGCGCTCAACTGTGACGAATATCTGGCCGACCAGAACAACAAGGAAAAATGGCCGGCGATTCACGCGCGCTTCACGCAATTGTTCACGACCCGAACCCGCGACGAATGGTTCGACCATCTGAGCAAAAGCGATATCTGCGTTGGCAAGATGCTGACGCTCGACGAGCTTGAACACGACCCGCAAATCAAGGCGCGCAACATGATCGTCGAGGTCGAAACGCCCAGCGGCGAGAAGGTCAAGCAGGTCGGTATCGCAATGAAATTTTCGGAGACGCCCGGCTCGATTCGTTCGGTTGCGCCCACCACCGGTCAGCATACCGAGGCGATCCTCGCCGATCTGGGCTATACGCCCGAAGATGTCATCCGGTGGCGCGCCGACGGCGCGATACGCTAGGCCCGGCAGGCGGAGCACACGGTCGAGAAAAAATGCCCGAACAACCCGCGATGTTCATGAAGAGTCCCTACGAGCCGCTCGTGATCGAGCGCGCCGAGGGGCCGTGGCTCTATACGCGCGACGGCCGCAAAATCCTCGATGCCGCCGCCGGCGCGGTGGTCGTCAATATCGGGCAGGGACGCGCGGAACTGGCGCAGGTGGCCGCCGAGGAGGTGGCCCGCCTGAACTACGTCCTGCCGGTATGGTCCTCCGCCGCGCGCGAGCGGCTGACCACGCGGCTCACGCGCTGGACGCCTCCAGGCCTCAACCGCTTCTTTTTCACCAGCGGCGGCTCCGAGGCGATCGAGATGGCGATCAAGTTCGCCTTTATGTACCACAAGGTTCATGGCCGTCCCGGCAAGAAGAAAATCATCTCGCGCTGGCTCTCCTATCATGGCAACACGCTGGGCGCGCTCTCGGTCGGGGGTAATCGTGGCCGCCGCGCCGACTACGAGCATGTGCTCTTCGACTGGCCGCATATCGATCCGCCGTACTGTTACCGATGCCCGTGGAACAAAAGTTACCCCGGATGCGGAATCGACTGCGCGGTCGCGCTCGAACAGGAGATCACGCAGCAGGGCGCGGAGACGATCGCGGCCTTTGTCGCCGAGCCGATGATGGGTGCGACGGGCGGCGCCGTGCCGCCGGTCAAGGAGTACTGGCCGCTGATCGCGGACATCTGCCGGCGCCATAACATCCTGCTGATTGCCGACGAAGTGATGACCGGCTTTGGCCGCACCGGCAAGCGTTTCGCGGTCGAGCACTGGAACGTCAAGCCCGACATGATCGTCGCGGCCAAGGGGCTGACCGGCGGCTACATCCCGATGGGGATGATCGCGGTCGACGAGACGCTGGTGGCGGCGTGCGAAGGCCTGAGCGCTGATTTCATGTTCTTTACCTACTCGGCCCATCCGCTCTCCTGCGCGATCGCCGACAAGGTGCTCGAGATCATGGAACGCGAGCATCTGGTCGAGCATAGTGCCGAACTGGGGGCGCGGCTCGGGGCGCAGCTCAAGGAGGAATTGTCAGGCCATCCGCTGGTCGGGGACATTCGTGGCGCGGGCCTCTTCTGGGGTATCGAGCTGGTGCGCGACAAGGCGACCCGTGCGCCGTACCCGCCGGAGCTGAAGCTGACCAGTCGCGTGATTGCCGCCGCGCTCAAGCACGACCTGTTTGTTTATCCTTCAGTCGGTATGGCTGGTCCGACGCTCGGGGGCGACGCCGTGATGGTCACGCCGCCGCTGGTGATTGGCGGCTCCGAGGTCGAAGACATCGTGCGCAATCTGCGCACCGCATTGGACGAGGCCGCCCAGCAGATTTGATTAATGCCGTATCTCGGAAATAGCAGTAGCCAGTCGGCACTCTGCGTGTTTGCCTAGACCTCGTATATGATTCGACTGGAACTAGCGAAATTTCAAAAAAATTCCTCTGCCAGTGCCATCGATCTTCGAAGCTGTCCCCTCGTGACAAAGAATAGCGGCAATTGCCGAAGCATATCTTCTTGAAGGCCACCCCGCATCTAGTAGCCAGTTGCCCAAACTGTCTGCCGGGACGTTGCCATTCACGCTCGCGCCAAGTGGGACACGAGATCGGTGAGCGAAGTGACTTTCGAGGTCCCGCAAGAATTCCGGTTCAAGAAAGAACGTTGATGCTCCCCATATAACCCTATATCCGTCAATCAAACTTCCTAAGTAGACGATTCTAGTTCCATTTCCACTCAGCGTTGAAATATCTCGCGCCCCGGCATTTGCCAGGTCATCGGTCATTTGTCGGTTCAGGGAGGAAAAATGCTTGCTTTGAGACGCCTTGTCGGCAGCAGTATTCTTTTTACAACCGAGGCAGGTAACATCGTAGCCCATAATGAAGAGCGACGCTTCAAACGCATGCATGCGGTCCGCTATGCTCGGCGACGAACAACAGGACGAAAACAAAGAGGGCAGTGCTTTGAGAACCTCTTCAATGGTCCAGCCCAGCCTAATCTTGGCACTAGACCATTTCCTCGCTGTATCGGCAGCCGCTGCGGCGCCATAGGCCATTAGACCCGGATGGTGGCGAGCGTTAGCAAACCGTCTGAACACTGTGCGGGTCTTCATCGTCGCTGGAAAGACTAGGGACGTCGGCAGTGGTGTGTTGGCTTTACCCGTACTTTCCCTCCAGAATTCGACCAAGGAGGCAATTGCTGCAGCAACGCGAGAATCGTAAATAGGCAGACCATCCGTTGCATAAAGCGCGTGCACTTTAGTCAACATGGAATTCATCTTAACGACCGGGGGAGAAAGCTGGGCCACGTCAGCGGTCGTCAGGGAAAAGCTTCTGCCCGTTTCCTGGATGTACTCGCATAGCGTCTCTGTGTTGGCCTTAGCCTCAAGAAACTCGCACGCGCCAACAGCGGGATTGCGATCCCCTCCCCAAACGAGGATTTCGTCACATACTTTGAGCGCGGCTGAATTATTACCGTCGCCTACAGCGTCGCGTAATTTGCCTGACAGCTCATCAAGATGCTCTTTCGTTTCCAGCCAATCGCCGTTAAGCGTGCCGGTCGCTTTCCACACATAGTGATCTAGGACCTTGCCGATCCCGATTACGTCAGCCACCACACCACTAGGAACGAAGCGCGACTGTGCAATCCGCAAGCAAATGGGCAGTTGTGGCAAGTTCTCCTTCAACCACCTTACGAATTCCATTACGACGGGGTTTGTTACAAATTCATTCCTGTTCACGAGAGACCTACTCCCCGAGGTTAAGGCCTTTCGCCGAGACCCTAGCCGAATTGTCCGATGGTTTTCAGCTCTACGCGTGACGGAACCGTGATTGTTCCGTCACTGACCTGAATTGAACTAAACGCGTTGATATCAGGTGTGGCACTACACCCCCGCCGTGATGATCGACCACAGCGAGCGGTCGGATTGCGCCAGAATCAGCTCGCCCAGGCGGCGCGACCAGAATCCCGACGCGCCGTACTCGCCCCGCCACGACTGAATACGCCGCGTGAAGCGCTGGAGCTGGTATTCCCGCGTATAGCCGATCGCGCCATGCACCTGCTGGGCGACCCGGGCGACCGCGCCGGCCGCGTCGTTGGCGCGCGCCTTGGCGATCGCGGCGGCGAAGGCCTCGCCCCTGGCGGTCGCGAAGGCGCTATACGCCTGCCGGGCGGCCACCTGCGCCGAGGCGATTTCACTCGCGACGGCGGCCAACTGATGCTGGATCGCCTGGAAGTTGCCGATCGCCCGTCCAAACTGTTGCCGCTGAGTCGCATACTCGACCGTGATTTCCAGCGCGCGGGCGGCGGCCGACGCCAATTGCACGGCGCGTGCCGCGGCGCATCGGCAAAGCATCAGGTCGGCATCGGCCTTGCCGCCGACAGCGAGCGGTTTGGCCGAATTGAAGCGCAGCGTATCGCGGGGTTCGCCCGCCATGTTTAAGCCTTCGGTCATTTGCGCGGACCTAACCGTAGATTTGGCATCCAGCAGCACCATCGTGTTACCGGCTATGGCCACGATCGCGATCGCGTCACGGCCCCACGGAACACGCTGAAGCGAGCCGGTCACCTGACCGCCCGCGTAAGTCAACGTATCACCGTCGTTGAAGGCGGCGAGCGAAAGCGGACCGGCCGGCGCTTCGATCCCGTGGTGAGCGAGCAACCAACCGGCGAGCGCGGTCTCCGCGACCGGCAGCGGCAGTGCGGTTGTGGCGGTGGCCCGCAGGACGGCGGCTTCGATTTCGAGTCCCTCGGCGGCCGCGTCGCTTTCGGCGATCGCCGCGGGTTGTGTCAGTCCCTGCTCGGCGAGCCGCTCCCAGAGTGCGGCGGGCCAGACTCCGCGCTCGGCCGACTCGATAACTTCGGCGGTAAGACCACTCGTGATCGTGCGTACGGTGGTGTCTTCAATCAGTGCGATATCGCTCATCAGCGTAACCCCAGGTCGCGGGCGATGATGCCGCGGAGAATTTCGCGCGTGCCACCGCGAATCGAAAAAGACGGTGCGTGCAGGATCGCCTCGGCCAGGAGGCGTTGGTACGGGTCGTCGGAGGCCGGGTCGGCCTGGCTGGCGAATTCGCTTAGCAGTTGCTCGCCGACGTCCTGTTCGAAGAGCGAGCCCATCTCCTTGACCAGCGCGGCTTCGAAATTGGGTGCCGCGCCCTGGCCAAGCTGGGCCGCGATCGACATGGACATCCCGCGCAGCGGCACCAGCCGGGAGACCATCGCACCGAGCAGGGCGGCACGCTCGGCGCTCGGCGCGCGCCGGGCTCGCGTTACGAAGGCCTCCAGCAGAACGAACGATGAAAGAAAGCGCTCCGGCCCACTGCGCTCGAAGGCGAGCTCGCTAATTACCTGTGCCCAACCGCCGCCCTCCTGGCCGAGCAAGGCGTCGGCCGGCACGTGCACGTCCTCAAACAGCACCTCGTTGAAGTCGTGGCGCCCCGGCATGCTGACGATCGGACGAATGGTAATTCCCTTGGTCGCGAGCGGCACGAGGAACTGCGTAAGACCTTGCTGCCGACCCCCGGCCTCGCCGGTCCGGCAGAGCATAATGATGTACTGCGAAAGATGGGCGAAGGAGGTCCAGATTTTGCGCCCGTTGATAACCCAGCCATCGCCGTCGCGCGTTGCCCGGGTGCGGACGCTGGCGAGGTCGGAGCCGCTGTCGGGCTCGCTCATGCCGATCGCGATATAGCATTCGCCGCGCGCGATTGCGGGGAGTATCTCCGCGCGTTGCTGCTCGGTACCGAAGCGCAGGATTTGCGGGCCGCTCTGCCGATCAGCGATCCAGTGCGCGCCGGCTGGTGCGCCCGCCGCGCAGATCTCCTCGACGACGACGTAGCGCTCGAGCGAGCTGCGTTCGCCTCCGCCGTACTTCTTCGGCCAGGTGATGCCGAGCCAGCCGGCGCGGCCGAGCCGGCGGCTGAACTCCGGATCAGCGTGATTCCACGAGTCGGCATGCGGTCTGGCCGCCACCGGATCGGCGGCGAGAAACTCGCGAATCGCCGTGCGCACTCGCGCGAGCTCGGCGAAATCCGCGTGGACGTCGAAATTGGGCGCTTTCATACGAAATACTCCATCGTTGGCGGTCGTCGCGCCACGGTGCGGAACGGCGCATCCACCGGCATGAATCGACTATCCGAAGGGGCGCGCGGTTGCAATCACGGCTCCTCCAGGTTGTCATTCCCGCGCGCGCAAGTGACAAACCAGATGATTGCGCGGGATGGCCTGTTCGATTTAGGGTCTCCTGACAAGATTCGTAACTCAGCCGCAGGCAGGCAAACGTCCGAGGATGGTGTGAAATGGCTCCCAGTGAACAGCGTTTTTCCGTTATCACCGAGCGCAGTCTCAGCGAATTAACCAAGCTGATCAATGTTCCGATCGAAGACTCGCTCGAGCCCTGGTGTTACGAAGCGAGCCGCGACAATATCCGCCACTGGGCGCACGGGATCGGTGACGACAATCCGCTCTGGTGCGATCCGGAGTACGCGGCGCGCACGACCTATGGCCGTGTGCAGGCGCCGCCCTCGTTTGTTTTCACGCTCAACCGCTCCTTCAGCGGCTACGTCGGTGGCCTGGCGGGCGTGCATGCGATGTTCGCGGGAATCGACGTTACCTGGCATCAGCCGCTGATGCTGGGGGATCAGTTCACGAGCAAGGTGTGGTTGAAAGAGTTGACCGAGCACGACACCCGTTTCGCGGGGCGCTCGATCAAACAGATCTACCGATGCGAATTTTACCGGCAGAATAACGAGCTCGTGGCGGAAGGCGATAGCTGGTGCTTTCGCACGGAGCGCGACACCGCGCGCGAGCGCGGCACCAAGTATGACGAGACTAAAAAGCGGGCGCCGGTCAAATACTCGCGCGACGATCTGGCGAAAATCTTCGAGCATTACGCGGCGGAGGAAGTTCGTGGGGCGACGCCGCGTTATATCGAGGACGTGAAGGTCGGC
>JBKQPD010000085.1:0-6772 GCA_052145175.1 Binataceae bacterium (SeqCode)
TTTTGGCCGAAGTGAGGTCGTTTTCGGCATTTCCTGTATTAATCCCCAAATCACCGGGAGCAAGTTGGGTATTACTTGGACTGGTGGCAATATTCGTAGTAGTTAATTCTACCACCCGCACCTGACCGTCGGTCCCTAGCTTGCTCGTATAAACCAACCTGGATGCCGGAGAGGGCCATGGAGGGGTCATTGCAGCATCCCAACAATTGTACTCACCTGCGGCCGCCCCGTCGGTCAAGACACTCTTGCATAGGGTATCCGTAGGAAAGAGTGCAAAATCATAATTTCCACTCGCGTCCGGCCAAAAACTCTCCAGGTGACCAAACCAGATGCAACGGTTGGAATCGGCCTTGTCGCTTGTGGGCGCTCTCGCCTCGAACGCGCCCCGGATCACCAGGTCACCCTCGGAGCTTTGTTGGGCAACTGTCGCCACTGCGCTCGAAGATCCCGTTTGCTGGGTTATGCCTTGCAATATATTTGTTAAAGCCGCCTCTAGTTGAGTGCCATTTGAGGCATAGTAAAAGTTGTCCGGTACGCCCTGGCGGCCGGCGGATCTGTTGGCGTTCCATTCCGCACAACATGCGTTGGGGGCGCTGGTGCCTGTGCAACTGTAGTTCCCGACTGACCACGAAGGAGTGCACTTGGCTATGCAGAAGGGCGTGGTTGCGCTGTTGAAACTTGTGCTGCTTTGGGGCCACGGATAAGTGGCTGGAGTACAGCCTGACAAGGGATTGAACCCGCCGTACATGGCGGCCCATTGCATTGAGTTGCCACCAAGAAAATAATCACAAGTGCTATAATTGCTACCGCCGCAATCAGCCGAAGAGGCAAACTGGAGAATTTCGAATATGCTTGCAGTTACTGGGGTTTGACCTGTAGGAGCAATATCGGGCCTGAGGTTCGTTGTATGGAGTTGATAAACCATCGGCAGGGGATCTATAGTGCTCCCGGAGTTGTTGTACCAATTTCCGTCCGACAGGTGGATAACATACGTATTTCTACAAGGAACGGCCTGGGACGTTGGTACGCCGTTCACAGTCACTTGGGTGTAATACGGGTCCTGAGGGGAATGGCCCTTACTCATCTTGCTGGCGTTTATACTCTGCCCATTCTGGGTAAGGTAGTTGTAAACCTCGTTAAACGCCTCACCAGTCGGTGTTCCGTTGTACGGCCATGGCTCTCGATTAGAAGAATAAGCTGTATTGCCCTGAACGGTATCGATGAATTGCTGCATGCCGCTATTACCGTGGTATTGGCCGCAATATATCATGAGTGCTCCCTCGTGGGAGGGGTCATCACCCTTGTAGTACATGAACCCGTATCTCGCCAGTTTCCAATTCTGCCTTATCACACCGGTCAGGGAAGTGGGGGTGGGGACGAACTGGATACGCACCCGAGCATAGGGTATGGCCCCGATGGTGTTCTGAGTGATGCCACTATTCGCACCCGATACCTGGCTCAAAGGGACATTGGATGAGAGGGCATACGTGTAGGGGGTCGTCTGGCCATTGTTCAGGTCGACGGCGTAAACGTAATACGGCCCCCCTGCGGGAAGTTGAACCTGCACATTTGCGGGGCTTCCGGTGTCCGTACAGCATGTCTTGTTGTTGCATGTAGTGCTGGTGCATGTAGGAATTGTTGTGTTATTCGCAGGGGGCGAAGCTGTTGAGACCATCAGTTCCACGTTCGAGGAGGGGGTCCATGTCCCAGTAAGATTGATGTTCACGTTTGTGGTCTGGGTAAGTGTGAAGGTCCAGGCATCGTAGTAATATTTGTTACTGCCCGATGTGGCTTTGAAATAACGGGAAGAAGCACTGTTCAGCGCTCCTATGTAGTTCCCTGTTATACTTACCACGAGATCTTTGTTGGGATAGCATGAACTAGTGCATGTACTACTGGTAGCTGCGGGACACGAGCCGTTCGAGTCCCAGCCACCGGAGTCATCAGGGTAATTGGCGCTTGTGTTAGAAGATGTGGGTGGAGTAGCGGTCCATGTGTCCTGCCGGATGTAAAACAGCGCGTTGAGGTTTGTGGTTTCCTGAACGTATCGCAGGGCGCCTTGCGCTTTCTTATAGCAGCTGCTGCTGCTGAGAGTACAGTCCACTTTTGTGGTGCCATTTCCAACATATCCGTTGCCGTTTGTGTCGGTGGAATCGTATACCTTCCCGCCTATGAGCGCCTCCAATGCCGCGTCTTCCCTGCACGTGAGGGCCCAGTTCAGCAGAGCCCCACTGAGACCGGATGCGGGCAGCCCGGAGGCTGCGGCTGTGGAAGCCCCTGGAGTGACTGTCACTATTCCCACATTGGCGCTGCCGCTGGCCGTGGTAGTGCCTATGGGCACGAACACCCCATTGGTGGAGTCGTAAGTGTAATACTTGGTGGTGTCAAAGAGGCCATAATAGTTCGCCGGCTGTGTAGGATCGTAACTACCCGAACCGGGCGGAGCCGGAGCACTGATCACGCTGGTCCCTTCAGTTAGAGCCTGGCTTCCGCCGTAACTGAATGTGCCGGTGGTTGGATAATACGTCTGTTGCTGCATGCTTCCTGAAAAATCCATGACCAACAATACGTTTGGTGAAGCGGTATACGAAATTTGAGGAGGGACAACGCAATTATTGTACGTCCATTGCGAAAGGGCCCCGAGAGGAAGAAGGAGGGCGACGATCGTCGACGCGACCAATAATAACCGGACGGAATTTTTCAAACTATCTCTTTGCATTGCCTGCCTCCGGAGAAGGAACGACAAAAATCACTACACTATCACTTCTGTCACACACGATGAGGTTGGTCCCGGGTCCCAGCGCGCTGAACGGCACAGAGGCCCCTACTTCGTTCATCACCGAGACCGCCTTGTTGACGAGGCTGACCGTTGGGCCGGGAATTCCGTATCCCCCTGGAAACGCAAGGCTGCTGGAACTCACTGAAGCCAGTCGTGCCGGCCCGAAAATGGAATAGCGAGCGGCAATGTACCAGTTGAGTTGCATCGGACCGGGAACAGATACCGGGAGAGACTGAAGCGACTGGAGAGCCTGGAGAGATTGGGGAGATTGGGGAGATTGGCTACTCGCCTTAGGAGAAGTCTGCTGACTCCACGCGCTCCCGCAGAGCAGTCCAAGCACCATCAAAAAGGCCAGGATTTTCGCGGAAAACCGGCACACGCTATACGACATGTTGAAAGTCATCGAGACGACCCCCATTTCCATCAGTGCTCAATGTCCGTTCTTTTGAATGCTCTTTCATAACCATTCACCTATGCATTGAAAGGATGCGTGGCCCGTGTTTTCATTGCGAGGAGTGCAAGCACGAAGCAATCATCATAGTTTTGGGCCTGGGAGATTGTTTCGCTTCGCTCGCTGATGATATGTTCAGGCCAGGGGCTTTCATCCGCATAAGCGTATAACTACACAGTCGCGTTAAAGATCGCAACGTGGTAAATGAGGAGCAATAAACATGCCAATACAAAAACATAACGAAAAGTCCGTAGGTTATCTGAACAACCATTTACGCGATGCGTCCACAGCTCCTGCAAAGATGCCTCTTTTGATTGAAAATTTGCGTTACTCTACTCGCTGTTATTATAACATTCAGATATCATTGTACTATGCTTGTTGCATCAGATGTAAACAAAATAGACGTTCCACGCGACACGCAGGAACGGTTTCCGGCGTCGAGCTAACGGGGCAAGACCCATGCCTGATTTCGTCAAACGTATTGCCTGCCTCTGCGCCGCACTGGCCGAAAGCGCGCGAGCCAAGAGACGGGCAATGCTTGAAGCCGCTTGTTGCTGGTATCCTGCCCAGCGCAAGAGATTGCTGCACTATGGCAACGCGATTGTCGCCACCGCCTTGGCAACGATGGTGCGCTACTGGCTGGATCCATTCCTTGAAGACAGCCTGCCCTTCACGACATATTACCCGGCCGTCATGTTCGTTGCCTGGTATGCCGGCTGGGCGCCAGCATTGCTGCCGATGGTTTCCGGCGGCCTGTTGGCCGCATATCTGTTCACCGAGCCGCGCGGTTCCATCCTGATTTACAACCTGGAACATCAAGTGGGGATTGTGCTGTATTGCGTTGTGGGCATCGTCGTCATCATTCTCACCGAATCGTTGCGCAGGGGCCGCCGTCGAGCAGAAGCCACGAGTGCTAGACTCGCCGATATCGTCCGCGAGCTGGATAAGGAGGTTGCTGAACGCAAGCAGACAGAGCAATGGCTACTGGAAAGTGAGCAGCGGTTCCGCGGATACTTCGAGCAAGGGTTGGTGGGGATGGCGATGTTATCGGAACAAGGAGACTGGATGGAAGTCAATCAGCGATTCTGCCAACTCTTGGGGTACAGGGAAGACGAACTGGCCAAGAAGACCTGGAGCGAATTGACCCATCCCGACGACTTGCCCGTTGAGAACGCGCATTTCCGTCGCATGCTAGGTGGCGTCGTCAACGGCTACCGCATGGATAAACGTTTTACCCGCAAGGATGGCGAAATACTTTACGCCAGCCTTTCGGTTCAGTTCATGAGGAAGGACGACGGGACACCGGATTGCATTCTGGTCTTAGCGCAGGACATCACCGATCGTAAGCGGCTGGAGACAGACTTGCGCTCGGCAAAGGACTCAGCCGACCGCGCCAAGGCTACCGCCGAACTGGCTAACCGCGCTAAGGACTACTTCTTGGCAATCCTGAGCCACGAGCTGCGCACTCCGCTGGCGCCGGTGTTGATGGGGGTGTCGCTGCTCCAGCGCAGGCCGGATTTGAATCAAGAGATGCACGAGACGCTGGAGATGGTCCGCCGCAATGTCGAAATGGAGGCCCGGCTGATCGACGACCTGCTGGACCTGGCGCGCATTACGCAGGGCAAGATCAAGCTTCACAAAGAGTGTGTGGACCTAGCTACGGTGATTGACCATGCCGTAGAAGTGTGTCGACCCGACATTGAAGCGCGTGGGCTGGAGTTCGGTGTGGACCTAGGACCGAATTCGCCCTACTGGGTGGAAGCCGACAGCGCCCGTCTCCAGCAGGTTTTTTGGAACCTTTTGAAGAACGCGATCAAGTTCACGCCGCAGGGGGGCTGCGTAGGCATTCGTTGCCGTCTCGACGTGCAAGGGCGAGTCGTCACAGAGGTGAACGACAGCGGCATCGGGATTACCCCAGATGCGCTGCCGCGGCTGTTCAACGCCTTCGAACAGGCAGAGCGATCCATTAGCCAGCAGTTCGGCGGATTGGGATTGGGCCTAGCGATCAGCAAGGCAATGACCGAGATGCACGGCGGCCGTATCGAAGCCCACAGCAAGGGCCGGGGCAAGGGAGCAACGTTCAGCGTTACGCTGCCGTTGATAGCGATTACCGGCCAGCCCCCAGCCGGTACTCCCGCCACACTACAGAATCGTGCCGTCGGTTCCTTGCGAGTCCTATTGGTTGAAGACCATGGTGTCACGGCGAAGATGTTGCGGCTGGTGCTGGCGTCCGAGGGCCACGAGGTCGACACGGCCGGCGACATAGCTGCGGCGTTAAAACTAGCCGCCGAACATCATTTCGACCTGCTCATCAGCGACCTGGGACTGCCGGACGGCAGTGGGCATGACTTAATGCGTGAACTGCGATCGCGAGGGTACAAGTTCCCCGGCATCGCGATTAGCGGCTATGGTCAGGATGAAGACATCCAGCGGAGCCGCGAAGCGGGTTTCGCCGACCATCTGACGAAGCCTACTCCTCGCGAACGTCTGATCGAGTCTATTGCGTCGGTCACGCTGTCGGGCAACTCGCAAGTGACGGCGACTCTTTGACGCTTAACAACTGGCCGGCTCGGGGGGCAAAGGGGTCAAAGGGGTCAGAGGGGTCAGAACTATTTTCTGCTTGCAGGCGGCGACGGACTGCGATAGGCTGGCGACATGCGCCGCCCTCTGCAACCGATTGCCGACGGACTCGCGTATCACCTGGAAATCTTGCCCGCTCGTGCCACAATGTCAATAGGCCATGGTTCGAATCGGGTTTAGCAATTTATGTCGCTGAAAAGAAGTCCCGCACGGCTTGTGAAAATCGGCGCCGTTTCGATCGGCGGCGGCCATCCGATTGTCGTGCAGAGCATGTGCGCCACGAAGACGGCTGATGTGGAGGCAACCGCCGCACAGGTGAATCAGTTGGCGGCGGCGGGGGCCGGCGTGGTGCGAATCGCCGTCGACACGGCCGGCGATTGCCGAGCGTTGGCCGAAATCCGGCGGCGTACGCAGGCCAACCTGTCGGTCGACTTGCAGGAGAACTACCGGCTCGCGGCCGACGTGGTCCCTTGGGTCGACAAGATTCGCTATAATCCCGGCCATCTCTATCACTACCAGCGGGACGTGCCCTGGCAAGATAAAGTGCGACTGCTGGCCGACGTGGCCGGCAGGCACGATTGTGCGCTCCGCGTGGGCGTGAATTGCGGATCGGTCGATCCCGAAAAAGCGGAGCGATACGCCGTCGACGGTCCCTTGCGGGCCATGTTGGAAAGCGCCCTGGAGCATTGTGAGCTGCTCGATCGGCTGGGCTTCGTTCGCTATTGCGTGTCGTTGAAAGACTCTGACCCGGCCAAGGTGGTCGAGGTCAATCGGCAATTCGCCGCCCGTCGGCCGGACGTACCCTTGCACTTGGGCGTGACCGAGGCCGGCATGCCGCCGGAAGGAATCTGCAAGACCCGCGCGGCGTTGATGCCGCTCTTGGCCGAAGGTATCGGCGACACGATCCGAGTATCGCTCACCGTGCCTGCGCAGCGTAAGCACGAGGAGATAGCGGCCGGTCG
>JBKQPD010000086.1:0-4128 GCA_052145175.1 Binataceae bacterium (SeqCode)
GGCCGCGGCTGAGACTGAAAAAACGTCGAAGTAGGCGAGTGAGGACGCCTGCTGATCTCGCACCTGGCCAAGCACCCCCAACGCCATTTGATGCGATAAGGGAGGGTCGCCGGTGTGTTGCAGAAAAAAACTCTGGCCCTGCGCCAACAGATTATTGACTGGCTGGTTGAATCTATCGAGGCCTTCATTGAGCCGCAGAGTGTGAAACTGCTCGCGCCGCTCCTGAATTATCTGGGCAACCGAGGTCCCCGCGCTGCCGCCTTCGTTACGCAGCAGAGCGAGCAATCCAACCGCGGCGCCGCGCGTCTCCTTCGGCAAATAGATAAACGCCGTCACGTTAAGGGGCGCGAACATCATCGACAGCCCCATGATCAACACGACCCTCGGCCAAACCACCTGGAACGGACCAATCTCCAAATTGAGGTGCGCCATCCAGTAGTTTCCGAGCGCCATGGTGGCTAGCCCGCCGGCCATCAGATAGCGGGCATCGACCCCGCGCGCCAAGGCGGCGCCGACGACCACGAGAGTGCCGATGGCAAAGAACCCGGCCGGCGATAGAACCAGCCCCGAAGTTGTCGCGTCGTAGCCAAAAAGCGACTGCAACAGGGCGGGAAGCGAGATGGTGTTGGCGTAGAGCACAGCGTAGGCGCAAAAAATAATTATACAACAGATGCGGAAGTTGCGATCGGCCAGCGTCCGCAGAGCGATTAGTGGATTGGCGATCCGCAACTCGCGATAGATCAGGCCGGACAGGCCGACCACGAAAAAGAGCATCAGCGTCTGCACCCGCAGGAACGGATCCCCGACCCAATCCCACTCCTGCCCCTTGCTCAGCAAAATCTCCCAGGAGACCATGGTCAGACTTAACAGGCACAGGCCGATGGTATCGAAAGGCTGGCGTCGATTCCGATTCCTGGCCCGCTCGGCCTGCAGATATTCCGGATCTTTGACGAGCGCGCGGCACATGAAAAAGGCTAACAGGCCGACCGGCACGTTCAGATAGAAAATCCAGCGCCAACCATAGTTGTCCGTGATGTAGCCCCCGAGGGTCGGCCCGACGACCGGCGCGAGCAGCGCGGCCATCCCAAAGATGGTCATCGCCTGGCCCTGTTTCTCTTGCGGGAACGCGTCCAACAGTACCGCCTGACTCGAAGGCTGCAAGCCGCCCCCGGCCATGCCCTGCAGTACGCGCGCCCCGATTATGAAAACGAGGCTTCCGGCCAACCCGCACAGGGCGGACGCCAGGGTGAAAACGGCGATCGAGAGCAAAAAATAGTTCCGCCTGCCGAGCCGCATCGCGAGCCAGCCGGAAATCGGCAGGATGATCGCATTGGCGGCAAGGTAGCTGGTGATGACCCACTCGCTGTCAACGTTGGCCGCCGACAGGCCGCCCGCAATGTAACGCAGAGCGACGTTGGCGATGGTTGTATCCAGGACCTCCATGAAGGTCGGGATCACCACCGCCGCGGCTATCAACCAGGGACTGGGAGCAGCCAGTCGCCTGGCGAGCGGCGTCTGTAACGCCGTGGCATTCATCGGGGATTTGGTGGAAGGAGCGGGAGTATGCCGGCGAGCGAGGCTTGCAGGAATTTTCCCGCATTCGGTCCCGTGGGCTTCTCGTCCACATACACATAGGGAGTGACGGACAGGCCAATGAAGAGGGGTGCGGTATTCGGATGATAATCAATCAGGTCGATGCGCACCGGCAATCGCTGTACGACCTTGACGAAGTTCCCGGTCGCATTCTCGGCCGGCAACAGGGCGAGCGTCGACCCCGTTCCCATCGTGAAGCCGGAGATTCGACCTTGAAAGCGCCGCCGGCTGCCGTACATGTCCACGTCCAAATCAGCGCGCTGCCCGATACGCAACTTCGCGAGTTGGGTCTCCTTGAAGTTCGCATCGACCCAGATCTCGGTCAGCGATCGCAGCGCCATCAACTGTTCACCGGCGACCACATGATTCCCGGGGTTGACGTTGCGGCTGGTCACGACGCCATCGATGTCAGCCACCACATCGCAATAGGAAAGGTTCAGCTCGGCTTGATGGAGATTGGCGTGGGCCTCCGTTAGTTTGGCTTCAGCCTTCTGGACGTCCGGAGCGACCTTGAGAACCTGATCGAGGATGGTATCGATATTTCCTGAGGGATCGCGCTGGTAGAATGCGGCGAGCATCTGGTCCGGCGTTGCCTTGAACGGTTGAACGATGCCGAGCTGCGCCGCCGTTTGCATCAGACGGGCTTGGGCCTCTTTGACCGCCGAGAAGTGCTGGTCCAGGTCCGGCGAAACTGCGGCGAGGTCTTCGCCATTGGGAGGCTTGGATGGGAGCCCAAGTCCGGCGCGAATCTGCTCGACTTCTTGCTGTGCCTTTACCGAGTCCGCCCTGGCCACCGCATATGCTTCCAGGTACGAGTCGAATTCCTGCTGCGCTATTACCTGCTCCTTGAGGAGCTGCTGTTCTCGCAGGTAGTCGGCCTGGGCCTTGGCGAGCGTGGCATTCGCGGCCTGCAGGGCGGCGACTTTGGCGTGCAGCTCAGCGACCTGATCGTGGAGATCTTCCATCGAGTGCGCCAGCTCGAAGCGTTGGCTGCGCGCGAGCGCGGCCAGACCGCGAACCTTCGCGTTTGCCTCGACCAGGTTGGCCTGCGCAACGGCGAGCGCGGCTTGGGCTATATCGACCTTCACTCGATATGGCTCTTTGTCGAGCTGCACCAGCAAATTGCCTTTGTGCACGCGATTGTTGTCGTCCACCAATACGCGCACGACTTGGCCAGGCACGCGAGGAGCGACGAACGTCACGTGACCGTTGACGTAAGCGTCATCCGTAGAAACTGTCTTAAAGGCGGTGACCACCCTTGGAATGCCCTCGATCAAGACCAGCACAGCGAGCACGCCGCCCGCGGCCCACATCCACCAAGGCCTCTTTTCGGTCGGCTTCCCAGGTGAGGGCTCGGCGATTGGCGCCTCCGCCGCTGGTGTCGGTGCGGATGCCGTTATTTTGTGAGGGGCTCCGTCCGCGGGTTCCGAGTTTGCACCAGACATCGGCAAGGCGCTCCTTTTAAAGCGTTCCGCGCAACATGCTTTGCAAGGTCACTGCGGATACTCTAGCGGAGCGCTCCGCAGGAGGTTAGAGTTCGAAGTCGGCTTCTTCGAGGATGCGTGCGCTGCGGAAGAGGAAGCGATTGCCGAGTACGCCGTCGATCACGCGATGGTCATACGAGAGCGCGAGAAACATCATCGTGCGGATCGCGATCGCGTCCGCGCCGTCGAGCTCCACAACCACCGGCCGCTTCTTCACCTCGCCCATCCGCAGGATACCGACTTGCGGCTGGTTGATAATCGCGAAGCCATAGAGGTTGCCCTCGCGGCCGGGGTTAGAGAGGGTGAAGCTGCCGCCGCCCAGATCGTCGGCCGTGACCGTCTTCTCCTGAACCTTGCGGCGCAGGCGCTCGATCTCGCGCGCGATTCCCACCACGGTGAAGGTGTCGGCCTGCTTGATAACCGGGACGACCAGACCTTCCGCGGCGTCCATCGCGACCCCAAGGTTGATGTCGCGGCGGGTCACCACGGAGTCGCCGACGACCGACGCGTTCATCCGCGGGAATTCCCGCAGCGCGCGCACCGTTGCCATCGCGGCGAACGGCAGCAGCGTCAGGGCGAAGCCCTCGCGGTTCTGAAAGGCGTTCTTGTGGGCGTCGCGCAGCGCCATCAGCCTGGTCAGGTCGACTTCCGCAACCGTGCCGACATGCGGCGAATGGGTCTTGGAATAGACCATGTGCTCGGCGATAAGTTTGCGGCGGCGGGTAAAGGGCTCGACCGTGTCGCCCTCGCGTGGCTGATAGACCGGCGGCCGGAAGAGCGCCGCACCGGCGGGGCTGACGGTTGGTGCCGACGTTGGGGTGGCCGCTGGCGCGCCCGCGCCTGCCGGAGGCTCCGGCGCCTGTCGCGCGGCCGCGCCGTTGGCGCGAGCGGTCTGGGAGGTCCCGGCGCGCAACCCTTCGAGATACCTTTCAATGTCGCGCTTGCTCACCCGCCCGCCAATCCCGGTGCCGGGGACGAGGCCCAGGTCGATGGCATGCTCTTCGGCCATGCGGACGACGACCGGCGAGTAGCGGCGGGGTGGCCCGCCGCT
>JBKQPD010000087.1:0-17954 GCA_052145175.1 Binataceae bacterium (SeqCode)
GATAGCAGCGCCAGCCGGGTTCCGCCAGCACAATAAGAACGACCGTGCCGGAGGCACGGAACAGGGGGCGGGCGAGTCTGCGAGCCGCGGCCAAAATGAAGTTTATGCCACGCGGCGCATCAGCTCGAGGATGTCGTAGCCGGTGATCGCCTTGCTCTTCGCCGACCAGTCCTTCAGCTCGGTCTGACCGACCATCCCGGCCTGCGCGCCCTTCGCCAGGTCCATCAGCGCGATCTTGATCGTCGCCTCGTCGATCATCTCGCCGCTCTTCGGATCGGCCATCGAGCCGCCGCCCTTCTCGTGATAGAGCCGGATTACCCGGCGCGCTTCCTCAACCTGATCCGTGTTGGGCGTGTAACACTCATTGCAGATCGGCGCCTGCTGCGGATGGATCACCCAGGTGCCGTCCATCCCGAGCGCCGCCGCGCCTTGATTCTTCTCACGCAAGCCGCGCTGAATCTCGGCAATCCGCTCCGGCGAGTCCTCCTTGCGCCACAGCTTCAGGTAGACGTTATCGACGGCGTGCAGCCCGGCCGCTTTGGCCGCCACCACGGTCGCTTGCTTGGCGTAGTGGAAGTTCTGGTTCTGATGCTCGACGATTTCGCGCACGCCGATATTGGCGGCGAAATCCGCGATACCGAAAACCAGACCCGCCATGCGATCCGAGGCCGTCGCGATGTCATAGGCCTTCACCAGCGACTGCGGCGTTTCGATCAGCGACTCGATCTGGATCCGGTATTTCCATCCGCCGCGCTTTTCGAGATCGTCGAGTAACTTCGCGACCTCTTTGATCTCCTCGGGACCGCGCGTCTTCGGCAGCATGATACCGTGGAAGCGGTTCGGCGCACCGAGCACAATCGCCTCCATGTCACCCTTGAAGAAGGGCGAATGGATATTGTTGGGGCGCACGGTAACGACCTTCCGGCCGAAGTCGAGCGTGTTCAACGCCTCGACCATCGTCTTGCGGCTCTTTTCGCCCTTGAACTCGTAGGGGCAGGCATCTTCAAAATCCGCCATCACATGATCCACCGGCGACTTCACCGGATCGGCGGCATTTTGATGGAGCTTCATGCTGTGGCCCGGATAGGTCATCTCCGTGCGGGGAATCACGACGCGGGCGCCTTGGTCAAGAATAAACATTCTAGAGTAATCTCCCAGTAAGCTAATCACACCGTCGCGGAACCAGGTTTTTTCCGCGCCGTCGGCTGCCGTGCTATCTTAGTTTTGCTTGAGCCTTTCGGCCAGATTAGTCGTCAAGTAATTCGCCGACGGCGCGCATTTTTCTGCCGAACGTAGGATATTCTTTGCCTTGATTCTCCATCGATAATCGAACTGACCTAAAGATAGCACAATGGCACTTAATTGGGACATCTTGTCAAAAGTCGGGCAGACGTGTATTTCTTGCAGACCCAGCCACCTCAATCCACCAGATGAGTTAAAGGAAGCAAGCAACGGATGAAGGCGATTCTTTTCGACCAGAACGGCGGCGGCGAAGTCTTGAAGTATGCGGACGTGGCCGTACCGAAGGCGGGGCCCAACGACGTGGTCCTGCAGGTCAAGGCGTCGGCCTGCAACTTCAACGATATCTGGGCGCGGCGCGGCCTGCCTGGCATGAAGATCATCATGCCGCATATCTCGGGTTCCGACGCGTCGGGCGTGGTGGTCGAAACCGGCAGCGAAGTCCATAACGTGAAGGTGGGCGACGAAGTCGTCGTGCACTGCGGAATCGCCTGCCGTCAATGCGACTACTGCACGCGGGGCGAGGAATTTTTCTGTCCGGATTTCAAGATCTGGGGCTTTCAGACCGGCCCGCTCGACGGCGCGCACGGTGATTATTGCCGCGTGCCGGCGGTCAACGTGCTGCCCAAGCCCAGGAATCTGACCCACGTCGAGGCGGCCACGATGCCGCTCGTACTGGTCACCGTATGGCGGATGCTGGTGACGCGCGCGCGGATTCAGGCGGGCGACTTCGTGCTGGTCTGGGGCGCGGCGGGCGGCCTCGGGGTGATGGCGCTGCAGATCGCGAAACTCTACAACGCCCGTCCGATCGCGGTGGCCTCGGGCGACGACAAGCTCGAACTGTGCAGCAAGCTGGGCGCGGAGTTTTTGCTCCATCGCAAGAAGCACGACGTCTTTCAGGAGGTGCGCAAGATTACCGGGGGCCGCCGCGCCGATATCGTCTTCGAGCACACCGGCGCCGATACCTGGCCAATCTCGATGCAGTGCCTCAAGTGGGGCGGCACGATCGTGACTTGCGGCGCGACTTCGGGCTTCGACGCCCATCTCGATATCCGCCTGTTGTGGAACAAGCAGCAGAACTATCTGGGTTCACATCTGGGCAACAAGGGTGAGTTGATCGACGCGATGCGCTTCGTCGAGCGCGGTCTGATCAAGCCGGTGATCGGCAAGGTGCTGCCGCTGCGGGAGATCGCCCACGCGCAGGATTTGATGGAGCGCAACGCGATCGCGGGCAAAATCGCGATGGTCCCCCCCGGCGCCGCGTAGCGCGACTTCATACGCACGGCGCGCTGCCCCTTGCGAGTTCATTACGAAAAATCGATTCACCGCTCATATCAAAGGTCGTGTCTCATTCGTGACCAATCGGTAGCGTGATAGGCTTGGTTTCGGACTCGAACGAGGGAGTAGCGACCAATGAAAATCAGTGTCGTAATCCACGAAGCAGAAGAGGGAGGCTACTGGGCCGAGGTTCCGTCTATACCAGGGTGCGCCACACAAGGCGAAACCTTCGAGGAACTCCTCAAGAATCTCTATGAAGCGGTCGAGGGTTGCCTGTCCGTCGATATAAACGCACCGAAGACAACCGGGAAAGATCGAGTCGTCGAGATCATCGTGTGAAACAGCTCTCCGGTAAGGAGTCTCGCGAAGATCATCAAACGTCGGATGGAACCTGCTTCGCGTGCATGGGAGTCACCATATCTACGGAAAAGTCGGCAGCACAGTGCGACTTTCAATTCCCTTGCACAGCAATCGACCGCTGAAACAGGGATTGCTCTCACATTTGACGAAGCTCGCGGGGCTTGAGGAAAGCGACCTCGAATAAATGAGTTCCGCGTTATTCTCTACCGCGGCGGCCTTTGCGGGCGGTGAAGCGATGGTCCGATGCGGGTGACAACCCCGCCGTCCTGATTGGTTAGCGTCGAGCGGATAAACAGTAAAGGTTGAAGCCGCCGCTGCGGCCCGCCCGCCGCCGCGTGAAATCCAAGCGAGCAGTTGCGTAGCGCCCGCGCCTGACAAAGTATATGACTAGGCGCGCGACTCGAGCTGATCGCAGCGGCAGGGTCTAGCGTGCAGGAAATGGAATTCATTTTATGACGATGCAATTGAACGGGCAGAGCGGTACAACCGATCACGCGATAGGGGAATTCTCCGCGGACATCCTTGCGCGTCTTCAATCCAACCATCTGGACTGGATAAACCTGAAGGGTAGTCCCCAATTCGATTATCCGATCGACTATTCCGTGGCGGTCACCCGCGTTGACCGGGCCGCAGGAACGATCGAGTTCCTTGCAAAGTGGGAGCCCAACGCCTACTGCCACTACCATCGGCATCTCGGGCGAACCGCAACATGGGTCATTGAAGGCGAGCATCACATCGTCGAGACCACGGAAACCCAGACTCTCCATAAGACCCGCCGGCCCGGCTTTCGCGGTCAGGCTCCCGCGGGCGAAATTCACATGGAATACGGCGGCGCGCAGGGTTCGACGGTGCTTTTCCTATGCGAGGCGGTTGACGGCAATCTGTTTGATATCGTCGCCAAGGACGGCACCGTGCTCGCCACCGCCACGCTCGAAGGGTTTGCCTCCGGCAGTCTGAGCCGCTGAGAGCCTGAGGGAGAGCGGGCGCGACGCGCTCGCCCTCATCCTATTCGGCGGCTGGGCGGCCCTTGCGGGCGGTGAAGCGATGATCAATACGGGTGACGACCACGCCATCCTGATCCGGGCAACAAGGGCGAACTGATCGACGCGATGCGCTTTGTCGAGCGCGGTCTGATCAAGCCGTTGGTCAGCAAGGTGCTGCCGCTGCGGGAAATCGCGCTCCCGCAGAATCTGATGGAGAACAAGACGATCGCGGGCAAAATCGCGATGGCTCCCCCGCCGCCGCATAACGAGCAGCTCAATCTTTCAGTGCGCCACCGAGAGAGGATTCAGCCTGAGCCTTACCGGAGCTGCGCTCAACTGGCGTAGGCTGCCCTGTCTGCTGCTTCTTGCAAGAGTTCCAAAAACTGCGAATCTGGGCGAGAGCCGTAAATTTCCGAATAACGAACGATCTCAGTGAGCGTCCACCACGACGGAACGGCAGTAAGATATTGGTCTAAGTCCGATACACGTGTCGCAAGTCTCACGCACAGCGTCTCTCCGTCTCGGGCCGACTCCTCGCACGGCACAAAAAGTCCAGACCATTTTGCGCATATTTTGTTGAGAAGATCGCCTTCGAGATAATCGCAAAGATACGGATACGTTGGGATCACGTTCATCTTTAGTGGTAGGGCGTCGACTGGTATCTCGTCGATAATCGCTGAAAACCCGACAATGAGGGCATCGTAAGAGTCGCTACTCGTGTCGACTCGACGGGTCGACAAATAGCTCACAATCTCGTCTATAGAGACATCACCATTCTCGATCTTGTCCTCGATCAATGCCCATAAGGAGTCATTTTTCAGCTCGAGCGTGAAATCTTGGATCTCCCTCTTGATGCGCGGTAACTGCTTCTGCGTCAAACCTAGATAGAATCTAAGCGTCGGCTCCTCAAAATCGAGGTCTGATTTTCGTCGGTTGCAACTACCATGTGTCGGAACGAGGTTACGCGGACTTTCCAAGTCGAAATCTCGAGGTAGTCCGATCCGGTCGAACAGACCCAGTAGATACTTTTGATCGCTGCGACGCGATCTCGGTATGATGTGATCGAGTTCAAGATCGCGGAATTGGAGGAGTTCCTGACAATAGAAGCACCGGCGGTTGTATGCTCTAAAAATTGCTACTTGAGCTATTAACTTAGGTGTAGTAGGCATATCGGAACTCTACAAAGCTAGATCTTAGTGTTAGGTGTTCATAAAAACCATAACGCCACGTCTGAGAGACAGAATCAACGCTTGCTTCCTACTCGCCGCGGGGCTTGCCTTTGCGGGCGGTGAAACGATGGTTGATGCGCGTGACGATCACGCCATCCTGATTGGTTAGCGTCGAACGGATGACGGTGAACGTGAGCGCGCCGCTGCGGCCGGTCTTTTCGTAAATCTCCGCGACCTCGGATGCGATCGTGATCTTGTCGCCGGCGCCGATCGGCGCCACGAATTCGAGTTCCATCGAGCCCAGCAGGCGCCGCTCGTTGCGCGGCAGATAATCGAAAATATCCTCCGACGCGCGAAAGCTCCCCGAGATCGAGAGCGGCGCGACGATCCGGCCGTACGGTCCGTGCTTCGCGAATTCGGCGTCGACATGGAGTGGATTGGTCTCGCCGATCGCCGCACAGAACGCGATGATCATTTCGGCCGTCACCTCGACCGGGCGCTCAGCCACGAAGACTTTGCCTATCAAATCGCGAGTATCGTCAGCCATCTGTATTCCGTGCGATGAGAGTTTGCGGCTGGTCCCGGATTCCTTGACTGCAACCGCCCTCGGAGCGCAGCCTACCTTCGAATCCACCACGCTGCGAGGGAGGAGCATATCATCATGGCCACCAACCAGAGCTATGCGATCGAAGTCGCCGACGTTGAATATCTTAACCACAATGGCCAGCCGCTTCTGGCGCGTCTCTTCAAGCCGCAAGGCGCCGGGCCGTTTCCGACGATAGTCGAAGTTCATGGCGGCGCCTGGTGCCTGATGGACCGCAAGAATGACGCGCCGGTCAACGAACCGCTGGCGCGCAGCGGCGTGATCGTGGTGGCGCTCGATTTTCGGATGCCGCCGGTGGCGCCCTACCCCGCCTCGATGGCCGATATCAACTACGGAATCCGCTGGGCTAAGCGTCACGTCGGCGCGTTCGGCGGACGCCCGGATTGGGTCGGCGTGATGGGCAGTTCGAGCGGCGGCCATCAGGCAATGCTCGCCGCGATGCGCCCCGCCGACCCGCGCTATAGTTCGATCCCGCTCAAAACCGAGGGGCCGCAAGTTGACGCGACCGTCAACTGTGTCGTGATGCTGTGGCCGGTGATCGATCCGCTCGGGCGTTATCAGTACGCGAAAGCGCTCCACCAAGGGCAAACCCTATCCGGAAGTCGTCGATTTGGTGCTGCCACTGCACGACAAGTACTGGAAGGACGAGGCCGAGATGGCGGAGGGCAATCCAACCCGGGCGCTCGAACGCGGCGAGCGCGCGACTCTGCCGCCCTCCCTCTACGTGCAGGGCGTGCTTGACGTGGCGCATCCACGGCCCCATCTGGAGCGCTTCGTCGCGGCCTATCGCAAGGCGGGCGGGCAGCTCGAGCTCGAACTGTTCGACGACGTCGCCGAGGGTTTCATCGTGCGCCAACCGGCGGCGCCCGCTTCGGCCAAGGCCATCGAGAAAATCATCGACTTTGTTCATCGGCAGGCACATTGAAGGAGACCCGCGATGGCCCTGTTACCCTACCTTGACGAGAAAGACGCGTCGCCCGACGTGGCCAAAGTCCTCCGACGCCCGATCGTGCTCAACGTGCAGCGGATAACCGCGAACGCACAGGAGATCTTTCCCGCGCGCAGCCGTCTCAGCAACGCTCTGATGACGCAAATTAAGCTCGATCCGCGCTTGCGCGAAATCGCTATCCTGCGCACGGCTAAAGTCTGTCATTCGGTCTACGAATGGACCCAGCACGTGCCGCCGGCGAAGTATGTCGGCGTGACGGAGGCGCAAATCGCCGCGATCGAGGAATGGCCGTCGGCCACCTGCTTCAGCGAACTCGAACGGCTCGTGCTGCAATTCACCGACGAGGTCAACGCCAACGTCAAGGGCAGCCGGACGACGCTCGAAGGCCTGAAGCGGCATCTGAGTCCGGGCGAAATCGTCGAGCTGCTGGTGATTATCGGTCACTGGCGGCAAACCGCGAGTATCCTCGAAACACTTGAGGTCGACCTCGACGAATTCGCCGGCAAGGTCAATATTCTCGAAGGCGTCGTGACACGGAATTCGTGAGGGCGGTCTTCGTCCTGGGGGAGCGTCGCAATGAGCAATGAGCTTTCCGGCAAAGTCGCGATCGTAACCGGGGGTGCGTCGGGAATTGGGCGCGCGACCGTGCTCGCTCTGGCCGGAGCGGGGGCGGCGGTGGCGGTGCTCGATCGCGACGGGGACGGGACGAAGCAGGTCGCGGCCGCAGTTGACGCGGCCCACGGCGACGCCCTCGCGATCGCGATCGATCTCGCCCAGACCAAACTGCTCGCGGGCGTGGTCGACGACGTGATCCGCCGGTTCGGCCGTATCGATATTCTGGTGAATTGCGCCGGTGTCGCGCGTTTTCAAACGCTGCTGGATACCGACGACGAGACCTGGGACCTGATCCACACGGTCAACCTGAAGGCCGCGATGCTGATGATGAAACACGTCGCGCGCCACGTGATCGATCGCGGCGGTGGCGGACGTATCGTGAATATCAGCTCAAGTTCGGCGTTCCGCGCGCAAAATTCGCCCATCGCCTACGCCAGTTCCAAAGCCGCGCTCGTGCAATTGACCCGCAGCGCGGCGGCCGAGCTGGCCCGCTACGATATCAATGTGAACGCGGTGGCGCCGGGGGTAACCGCGACCGCGATGACCCGCATGATCGGCGACGCGGATGCACTCCAGCGCGCGGCCTCAGCCGGTCCGTTGGAAAACCTGTTCCATCGCGTGTCGCAGCCCGAGGATGTCGCGGCGGCGATCCTGTTCCTGTGCATCCCCGCCAGCCGGCAGATAACCGGCCAAACGATCCACACGAGCGCGGGGGCGGTCGTCTGATCGGGCCGTCAGCCCGATTATTGCGGCGGCCGCTTCATTTTGAAAATCGTATCGACCACGGTGTACTGATCGGCTCCGCCGAGGCGGGCGATCGGGCGGCTCGCCGATAAATCGACGATGCCGTCTTTGATAACGGCGTCGTCGATATAGATACTCACGACTTCGCCGATCACGATCTCGAACATATGTGGTTTGCCGTCGCGCCCCGGCAGATCAACGTTCTTCACGAATTTACACTCAAACGCGACCGGTGATCGCTTTACGCGCGGTGGTTTGACCACGACCGACGGCGCCATCTCGAGCTTCGCGAATTCGGGCTCGCTCACCTCGGGTCCGACCGCCGCCGAGCTGAGATTCATCTCTTCGCGCAACTCCCAGGTGGTCAGGCTGTGGACGAACTCGCCGGAATGCTCGGCGTTGTGCAGCGAATGTTTGCGCCCGCCGCTCGCGAACATCAGGAAGGGCGGATTACCCGCCACGGCGTTGAAGAAGCTGTAGGGCGCGAGATTCACCACGCCGGCCGGGCTGATGGTCGAGATCCAGCCGATAGGCCGCGGCACAATCAGCGCGGTCAAGGGGTCGTGGGGCAAGCCGCCGTTTCCTTTTCTTGGATCGTAATGCATCGTATTAGACTACCGGTTGCTCACGTGAGGAATTGTGCGGCAAAGTGTGCCGCAGCCGGGCGCTGTCCCGCAAGCCCGCGTGGCGGGCGCTGGGACCCTGGGTGTAACGGTCGCGCTACGCGGTAACTGGGAGGACTTCATCATGGCGGGAAAACTCGAAGGACGGGTCGCGGTCGTGACGGGCGGCGGGTCGGGAATCGGCGCGGCGACGGCGCGGCGTTTCGGCCGCGAAGGGGCGGCGGTGATCGTCGCCGATCTGAGCGGGACGCGCGCGGAAAAGGTGACCGCGGAAATCCGCGCCGCCGGCGCCAAGGCGGCGATGATCAAGATGGACGCCTCGGATCCCGAAGGTGTACAGGCGGCGATCAGGCTCGCGCTCGACAACTACGGCCGCCTCGACGTCATGTTCAACAACGCCGGGTATGCCGAGGTCGCCTCGCTCGAGGAGACTTCACTCGATAGCTGGAATCGCGTCATGGCCGTGACGCTGACCAGCACTTTCCTCGGTATCAAGTACAGTATCCCCGTCATGCGCGAGCGCGGCGGCGGCGCGATCGTCAACACGGCTTCGATCTCGGGAACGCGGGGCGACTACGGTCTCGGCTCCTATAACGCGGCCAAAGCCGGCGTGATCAACCTGACGCGCGCGGCCGCGATGGAAAATGCGCGCCATAAGATCCGCGTCAATTGCGTCTGTCCCGGAGCGATCAATACCCGGGCGCCCGAGCTTATCGCGGGCAACCGGGCGGACGAGTTCCGCCGCCTGCAAGGTGAGGCCGCGCCCCTCGGCCGGATCGGCGAACCCGATGAAATCGCGAATACGGTGTTGTTCCTGGCTTCCGACGAGGCGTCGTTCATCACGGGCGAGGCGATCATCGTCGATGGCGGTCTGACCGTGCAGACCGGCTTGGTCGATATCAATAGGATTCGCAGCGGCGGCCACTGACCGGTCGTCCGGCTGCCGGGATACGGCTGACAGGTTTCAGCCGATTTCGCCCTCGGCCAGACCTTCGACGATTAGCGGTGGATAAAGCTGCTGGTGATCGTGCTCGACCAGCACGATCCCGCAGTTGGGGGGCAGATGAGCACCGTGCCAGGCGCCGGCAATATGCGCCCACACGGAGAGCATCACGCCGCCGTGGCTGACGACGACAATCTCGCGGCCGGCGTAGCGGTTGCGGAGTTCCTCGATCGCCACGATCACGCGCTGGCGCACGTCTTCGTAGCTCTCACCGCCCTCCGGCTTCCAGGCCCATCCGTTGGTCGGGTCGTAGCCCGGGTCGGTACGCACCATCTCGCGCAGGGCCTCGTAAGATTGTCCTTTCAGACAGCCGAGGTCGCGCTCGTGGAGATCGTGGACGATTTCGATCGGCAGGCGCAGCTCCTCCGCGAGGATCGCGCTGGTCTGACGGGCCCGGGTGAACGGACTCGAAACGATGGTTTCGGGGCGAAACAGTTGGGCGATCCGCCGCGCCGCAACGCGCGCCTGTTGCCGCCCGCGGTCGGTTAGCGGGGTCTCCGTCGTAATCGTGAAGCGGCGATCGCGGTTACCTTCGCTTTCCCCATGACGCACCATGATGAACTTGCCGCGGGGTACGGCCGTCCGAACGGGTCGAGCTTTTTCGTCTGCCATAAGTACAGGGCATTATTCTAGCGAAGTCCCTCGGCAAATGCTCTACCGTCACGTTGCGACTCGTCCCGCGGCGCTCCGGGCTACCGATAAGTTGGCCACAGGGTTATAATTTGCGCAGGCTTAAGGGCGGTATAGGCGGACAATGGCGATTGATTTCTCGGTTGCTCGCGAGCGTATGGTAGTGGAACAACTCGAACCACGCGGAATCAGGGACGCCCGGGTGCTGGCCGCGATACGCGCGACCCCGCGCGAACGCTTCATCCCGCCGCAGCTTGCCGATCACGCCTACGACGACGGCCCTCTGCCGATCGGCCATGGTCAGACGATCTCGCAGCCCTACATGGTCGCCGTGATGTGTCAGGTCGCCGAGCTGAGCGGCGTTGAACGCGTCCTCGAGATCGGCACCGGCTCGGGCTATCAAGCGGCGATACTGGCCCGGTTGGCGCGCGAGGTTTACTCCGTCGAAGCGCTTCCGTCGCTGCACGACCGGGCGCGCGCCACGCTGGCTGCGCTCGGGATCACCAACGTCCATCAGCGGATCGCCGACGGGTCGCTCGGCTGGCCCGAAGAACTTTTCTTCGATGTGATCCTGGTCACGGCGGCGATGCCAGGAATTCCGCGGCCGTTGCTCGGCCAGCTTACCCCGAAGGGGAGTCTGGTCGCGCCGGTCGGTGAGGACGAACTGCAGACCCTGGTCCGTATCCAACGGATTGACGGCTCCTGGCAAGAGGAATATTTCGGAGAGTGTCGCTTTGTGCGGATGACCGGTCGCTACGGCTTTCAGGAGTGACCGTGAAGTCGATAAAGGCGTGAAGTCGATGAAGGGTGGTGTGGTGGTGGAGTGGCGAAGCGGCGGAAAAGCCATCTTGCCCGTACCGGGTGCTGTCTCGGGCTCCTGTTTAGCGTCGTAACCCTGGCGGCCGGCTGTATGTCGGCCGACACCGGATCTTCGCGAGACAGTGTCTACGGCTCCGCGGCGAGCGGCCGTCGGCGGACCCATACGGTCGCGCCGGGCGAAACCGTTTACCATATCGCGCGTCAGTACGGCGTCAGCCCGGGTACCTTGATGGCCGCCAATGGCCTCAGCGATGCGCGCAACCTCGCCGTCGGCCAAATCCTCGTAATTCCCGGCCATCCGCTGGCTGCGGCCTCGATCACCGGCGTCCCCGATGAATGGCTCGCCCCGCGCGCGGATCGCCAGTTCGCTTGGCCGGTGATCGCGGGGGTGCTCTCGTCACCTTTCGGGATGCGGGGCGGGGTCATGCACGAGGGGATCGATATCGCAGCCCCCGCCGGGACTCCCGTCCGCGCCGCCGATAACGGCGGGGTAATCTTCGCCGGACGCCTGCATGGCTATGGCAACGTGGTGATCGTGCAGCACGACGATGGTTACGTGACCGTCTACGGCCACAATCAGCGCAACCTGGTGCGTGAAGGCGAGCAGGTTACCCGGGGAGAGCAGATTGCTGAACTGGGGGCGACGGGCCGCGCCAGCGGACCTAATCTGCACTTCGAGGTCCGCTATAATAACCATCCGCAGAATCCGATCGGCTACCTGCCCGCGCCCGGGCCGAGCAGCGGGATTAGCTTTGCCCGCAACACCGCCGACTAGTATTCTGGGTGAGCCGCCTTTCGTAGCGGCCATGCGGATGCCTTTCCGGGAGACCGCGTAAGAAAGGAACCACTCGGGGAAGTATCATGATCGCCGCCATCGAACTAAAGAAATTTATCCGCGATATCCCCGATTTCCCGCAACCGGGGATTCTTTTCCGCGATATCACACCTCTGATTAGCGACGCGCACGGACTGGCCACCGTGGTCGATCAGATTGCCGAGCCCTGGCTGGGCAAGGTTGACCGCGTACTCGGGATCGAGTCGCGAGGCTTTATCATCGGCGCCCCTGTGGCCTACCGCCTCGGCGTCGGCCTGACGATCGCGCGCAAGCCCGGCAAACTACCGTATGAGACCGTGACGGAAGACTACGATCTGGAATATGGGACCGCTTCACTCCATATGCATGCCGACAGCTTCGCGCCCGCGTCGCGCGTGCTGATCGTTGATGATCTGCTGGCCACCGGCGGCACGGCGCTCGCGGCCGTTCGTCTGGTGCACAAGCTTGGCGGCGCGATCGCCGGATGCGCCTTCGTGATCGAGTTGAAGGCGCTAGGCGGCCGCCAGCGGCTCGCCCCGGTCAATTGCGCCGCGCTGCTCGAGTACGATTAGGGAACCTCTGCACAAGTGATTTCGTCATTCTGAACGGAGTCCGCGCAGTGAAGAATCTAGCGGCCTCTGAGGCACTGTCCCTCGCGAACCGGACGCGAAGACGCAGGTCCTTCGCGGAGTTTACCCTTGAGGAGCGCAGCGACGAAGGGCTCAGGATGACGGCCGAAAGATCGAAATGAGAGGATGGGGCTTATGCAGAGGTTCCCTGGCCGACCGTGAGCTCAACCGACCATCATCACAGCAGTCCTCTCGCGCTCGAGCAGCGTCGCCTGCGCGTCGTCCTCACAATTACGGTCGCCTACTTCGCCGCCGAGCTGGTCGGCGGCTTCTACGCCAACAGTCTCGCGCTGCTGACCGACGCGGTGCATATGTTCACCGATATCGCGGCGCTCTGCCTGAGTCTGCTGACTCTGTGGATCGCGGCGCGGCCGGCCACCTCAGGCAAAACCTACGGCTATCTGCGGGCGGAGATTCTCGGCGCCCTCTTCAACGGACTGTTCCTCTGGATGCTGGTGGCATTCATCTGGTTCGAGGCAGCGTCACGCTTGCGTAATCCGCCGCCGGTGCGCGCACCCATAATGATGGCGATCGCGCTGGTCGGAATGATCGTCAACAGCTTCTCCGCGTGGCTTACATTTGGCGCTGCGCACGAGGGCCGCGTCGGGATGGCGCAGAGGGCGGTCTTCCTGCACGTCTTGTCCGATCTGATCGGATGCGCCGGCGTATTGCTGGCGGGCGCCACCACTTATCTGACGGGATGGCATGGGGCGGACCCGGCGGTCAGTTTTCTCATCGGCGGTCTGATTTTGTACGGCTCGTGGGGTCTGATTCGCGAAGGGGTCGATATCCTGATGGAATCGACGCCGACGGGTATCGATCTCGACCAACTGCGCAGTGAATTGCTCGCCGTACGCGGCGCGGCGGAGGTCCACGATTTACACGTCTGGTGCCTCGCGAGCCATCAGTTCGCCCTCTCGGCGCACGCCGTGCTGAGCGCAGACGCCGACCATGACGACGTGCTCGCGCGGATGGCGGCCGTGATCGAGGATAAGTTCAAAATCCGGCACATCACGGTCCAGCTCGAGCGCGACAATCGGAAGGAACAGGAACACTCCCATCTTTAGCTGATTTGCGGGCGTCACAGCATGACGGTAAATCAGGAAATCGCCTGGAGCATTTCAAGCTTTACGGCTACTGAATTTGTGTTGGCGTTCATTGTCATTTAGCCCGTTGCGTGTTGTATAAAGTAAGAGTTAGCGGCAACTCTTAAATTACATAGTGACCGCTAACTCTGTCAAGACAAAAGATTGAAGTATCAGACGCTTAGCGCTAACTTTGTATGCGGATGGCGACCAAGCGAAAGAACCCTGCCGCGGTGGAACTCGGAAAACGCGGCGGCCTCAAGCGGGCCAAGACAATGAAACCGGAGCAGCGGCGGGCGATATCCGCCAAAGGCGGTCTCAACGCCTGGGCGTCGATGAGCGTCGAGGAGCGCTCAGCCGAGATGAAGCGCCGCGCCGCGAAGCGGAAAAAGAAGGGCCGGCCCAGGCGCACGGGTCTTTAGAAGCGAAAACTGATGAAAAAAGGCCGATGCCGAGGATGCGGTAAGCAGTCGCTGGATCGCTCAGCTAGACAACGTATCTCCCCAGCGAGTCTTTGGGCTCACGAGGATGGATATTGTCGTAAGTGCTATTGGACTGGCTGGCGCCACGTTGATTATAACCACAAGGAAACATACGGCTGGACACCGGGCGCGCCAACTTGCTCCTGTCCGCCTTGATTTTTTCACCGACGCGGATAACGCAAAATGGCAGACAAGGTTATTGAAAGGCGAGGCTTTTACGCGAAGCTGTCAAGCAATCGAACCGGGATCGTGTTCAAGATTAAGGATGGACCTTGGCGCGCTCTGCTTGTTGATTTTGAGTTGGGGACCGCCCAATGGGCGCCACCTAACGAAGTTCGCTCAATAAAAACAGGCACGGCTTGGATTGGCGGATTGACTGGTAAACGTCCTCGTAGCTTCGTGAAAGATATCGAAACCCTTGAGTGAAACTGAACCAGTACCATGCGGCCCGGTCGCTGAATATGTGCGGGCGATTCACCCTCAGGCGCGATATCGAGTCGGTTTGTCGCGAGCTGGGCGTCGAGCGCGCTGGCGGCTCCGTGCTTCACGGACCTCGCTACAATATCGCCCCGACGCAGCAAGCGCTTGTCCTGCTCAACGAGGAAGACACCGGGCGCCGAATCAGTCCAATGGTCTGGGGAATCCCGCGAAGCCGCGGCGTCCGGAAGGTCCGGCAAATCAATACGCGCGCCGAGACGTTTCCACCTCGCGGCTCGCGGTGTGCGGTCATCAGCGACGGTTTCTACGAGTGGACCGGAACGAAGGGTTCAGCGCGTCGGCCTTACTCGTTTCACCGCCCTGACGACGCCTTGATTCTGATGGTCGGCCTGTGGCAGTGGACCGAGGTTGAAAACGGCCACCAGCAGACCTTTGCGATCGTCACGACGGCCGCCAACGCCGCGGTCGCGCCGATTCATGACCGCACGCCGGCGATTCTCGAAGGCGACGCGCTCGCGCTCTGGCTGAGCCCCAAGACACCCTTGCGCGACTTGCCAGGCCTGCTCGGGCCGGCGCGCGACGAGCTTCTAGAGCACCGCACGGTATCGATGGCTGTCAACGACGCGAAGAACGAGGGCCCCGAGCTGCTGCTATGAGGGCCAGGGGCGAGGCAGAACAAATGAAGAGCGCACTTCGGGAAGTCCTTGAGAACGCAGTCGTGCTCGCGTTCGCGGGCTGGTGGATTTTGACACTGCCGAAAACTCTGCCAGGCACACCGCCCGGCGTCGGCTGGCAGACCGAGTATCGCTTCGGCAGCCAAAAAGAGTGCGAGGACTACCGGGCGCACGGTCAGATCGCCCTGAACGTTTATGAAAACATGATGCCCGACGAAAATGCGCTTACAGCAGCTGCCAAGGAGCTGCCCGAGGTACGCGCGGCCGGCGAGTGCAAGCCCTACACCGATTAGGACGTCGGTCCGGAGCTGCTGCTATGAGGGCAGGGGGCCGCGGTTGGCTCGCGTGGCGCTCGCTCGGCTTCATCATCGGCGGCCTGCTCGTCGGGCTCGCGGTCATGACGAAGCTAAAGAGCGATTCGAGCCCGCCGCAGAACCGGCCGGCCGCTCCGGGTGCGGGATAGGTGTGGCTTCGGTCGAGAACGTCGCGCCACGGGGCGCGTCCGGGGCGCGCTCGAGCGCCGCGAGAGCGTCAGTCGAGAACGTCGTCATCCTCAGGCAGCGGAGCCTCGGCGCCCAAGCTGGAAGGTGGCGAGCCGATAGGATTAAGAACGCGCGCGCCAGATGACGCTTGACCACGATCTCCTCTTCGTTCGCGAAGCCAGCGGTCGAGAACCTCAGCATTGAAACGCCAGTCAGTCCCGATCCGGAAGCCCGGTAATTCACCACGGCGCAAAAGCTTATAGACCACCGAGGGATGGATGCGCAGATAGGATGAGACCTCGCGCACCGTCATCATTCGAGGCAAAGTATACTTCGGTTCCGGCATGAGTTGCTCTCCAATCGTTCACCCGGTGCTCGTTCATCGCTTCGCCACGACGCTTAGTCTCGTAGGCGGTCGAGGCATCCAGCTAGCAGCAGAACCTGGGTCGTCGGGGTCACGTCCAAGCCAGCGGTCAAGGGCTTCAGCACTGAAACGCAGTTCAGTCCCGACCCGGAAGTGCGGGATTTCAGCCCGTTGCAGAAGCTTGTAGATCGTCGAACGGTGGACGCGCAAGTAGGCGCAGGCCTCCCGCACGGTCATGCTATCGCGCTGCATGGGGCTTCTCCGATTTCGCGTCTAGCGATGAATAGACATTACACGCCATCTTTTCGCGCCATTCATAAGGTCGACGATTAGCGAAAAGTACATTAGCTCGTCAAGAGGCGAGTCTCTGGAAGTTGCCCGCCGGGTCCTGCGGTCGACGATCAAGATTGCGCGTGCTACTTAAAGAAACCATGCAGCTCTTGTGCGAAGTGCTTACCCCCTGCTTACCTCGCGATCCGAGTGATTCGCGCGCGGAGCTGAAAAAATCGAAATTCGATAGGATTTACACGGCATTTTGAGCCAATCCGGATCTTGTAGATCGTGACGGTAAATCAGGAAATCGCCTGGAGTATCCTCGCCGCGATCGGCATCCTCACCCTCCTGACGCTGATCGCCGTCTACCTGATGATCGGCATCGCGTGGCAAGAGTTCCAGCGCTCGGCCGCTCTACGCAACCCGGCCGAACCGCTCCCGTCCGGCTTCACGTTGGTCAGATACGCGCTTGCACTGAAGTGTCCACGCTGTGGACAGGGCAGGATCTCGAGTTCCGTCTTCCAGATGAATGAGGCGTGCCCGGTGTGCGGCGTGACTTTCTGGAAGAATGAAGGCGAATGGATCGGGCCGGCGGTTATTAACTACAGTGTGGCTTTGGGGGGAGCGCTCGCCGCGTGGGCGGTGCTCGTCATGTTCAATTGCTCGGCGCTGGCGCAAGTCCTGTTTTCCGCGCTCGCGACGATTGCCGCCGTCGTAGCCGTCACGCCCTGGTCGCGCAGTTTCTGGACGCTATTTCTATACCTCAATGGCGAACTCGGCATCGAGAAGCAATCCTAGACCGCCGCCATCAGCAGAGGACAGTTCCATGATGCACGCGAAATCCACGCTCTTCTTCGATGTCGACACGCAGCGCGACTTCATTCTCCCGGACGGCAAGCTCTCCGTTCCCGGTACCGACCGGATCATTGCCAACCTCGCGGCAGTCACCAATCTCGCGCGCCGGCTGGGAATCAAAATAGTCGCATCGACCGATCGCCATTTCCCGAACGACCCCGAGCTACAACGCAACGGCGGTGAATTCGTCGATCACTGCATGGACGGCACGGCCGGTCAAAAGAAAATCGACGAAACCGCGCCGCGCAATCCGCTCTTCATCCCGAATCGCGCGCTGAGCGCCTCCGAACTCGCCGCCGCAGTGGCTCACACCGGCGAGATCGTACTCGAAAAGCAGTTGTTCGACGTCTTCGCGGGGAATCGCAACACGGAGGCTCTCCTGCGCCGCCTGCTTGTCGACTATCGCGACGTGGTGGTTTATGGCGTGTACACGGAAATCTGCGTTCGCGACGCGATCAAAGGGCTCCGCGAGTTGGGGGCCCGGCTCCATATCGTCCAGGACGCTATCGCGGATATCGGCGCGGAGGGCGCCGCTCATCGGGCACGCTGGCGCGCCGACGGGATCGAATTTCTCAGCGTCCAACAATTGAGCGACCAGCTCGAGCGATCCGAATCCCGCCATTGAAGGGCCGCTTGCAGTCACCAGACGGCGAGTGCGCGCAGCAGCTCGCGGGTGGCCTCCGCCGGGTGATCGGCGCCGAAGACGGCGCCGATCACCGCGACGCCGCCGGGGCGGCCTCGCTCATCGTGCGCAGCCGCCCCGGCCAGCTCGCGCACCCGCGCCGCGGTGATCCCGCCCAGCGCGTATACCGGCAGCCCCTCCCCAGCGAGGAGCGCGGCGC
>JBKQPD010000088.1:0-14400 GCA_052145175.1 Binataceae bacterium (SeqCode)
TTCTTTCCATCCTTGCTCTTGGCATCCTTGTTCATGGCGGCCTCCTCCTCTTACCCAACCCGATCTTCCGATCGGGCGAGGAATGCCGCCACTCAAATCTCAACAATCTTCAGGACATCGCCGCCAGCCGCGAAGTATCAAACATTTGCTGCAAGGCACGATGCTCCGGGCTATAAATCTCGCTCATATTTCCTTCGCAGGGGTCTTGGCGGTGAGATTGTTGCGGCCTTACCAGCCCGCCAGATGGCTTAGCAGGAAAGCGCCGACCAGCACCAGGCCGAACTCAAACTGGAGCTGCCCGGACCGCGCCATCGCGCGGTTATGCGCTTCGGCGTTTGCTTCACCGGAGACCAGCCGCACCTGATCAATCGCCCGTGGCAGGGTAACCACCACCAGCAGCGCGATCCACGGGATAAGTCCCAGGATCACGCCGAGCAGGACTGCGCCATAGGCGAGAACGTCGCAGGTGATTAGCTCCGCCACCCCGGCTTTGCGTCCGATCAGCGCGGCGACCGTCCACTTGCCGTGGCGGCGGTCGTTTTCGATATCGCGCAGATTGTTCGCCTGCAGCAAACTCGAGCAGAGCAGTCCCATCGAGACCCCCGCGAGACCCGCAGCCCACGAGAAATGGCTGATCTGGACGTAGTAGCCGCCCAGCACGTAGCCCGGGCCCATCAGGGCGAAGACCATGAAATCGCCGAGCCCGTGGTAGGCGAGACTGAGCGGCGCCGCGGTATAGAAATAGGCGCCGAAGACCCCGATCAGACCGAGTAGCAGGACCGGCCAGCCGCATACGCAGGCCAGACCCGCACCGAGCGCCGAACCGAGCGCGAAGGTGACGAGACCGCCCAGCCGAATCTGCTCGGCGCTGAGGAACCCCTGCTGGATTACGAGGCCGGGTCCGAAGGCATCGGGCGACTCCCAGTTGTCCCGGTCGGTACCTTTGATGAAGTCGTAGTAGTCGTTGATCATGTTGGCGGCCGCCTGCAGCAGCATCGCCGCGATCACCGCCACGAAGTATCTGGGCCACGAAAAGTGCGCGCCGGCGTATAGTGCCAGAAATGAACCCACCGTCACGCTCATAAAGGGCATGCCGAGGGTGAAGGCACGGCTCGCCTGCAGCCAAATCGCGAGCCTTCCGGGGCGCGCGCCCCGCGGCGGCGAAAGAGTTCCTGCCTGGTCCATGTTTTTTTACCCCTCCAGATTGTACTGGCCTCATCCCACGTGGCCAAGGGAATGCGATGGCGCTATTCTTGAGCCTTCTTCAAATTCACTCAGCAGGGCACTGCGCTTCTGCAACGGGTGCATGGAGGTTTCGATGGGCCGCGGAAGCCTGAATCATCTGGCGCTGGTTGCGAGCGACCTCGTGCAGTCGGCGGATTTTTACAACCATGTGCTCGGTTTCATGGGTTACGAACGGGTTGAGGTGCCGGAGGCGACACAGCAACTGATGAAGACGCGGCTGCTCGCCTGGACCAGCGCGGAAGGCTCAGTGACCCTCCGGCCCGCGAAGCCCGAGTCGGCCGCCAAGACCCATGATCGCAACGCCCCCGGCCTAAATCACATTGCTTTCAACGCCGAGAGCCGTGCCGCCGTCGACGAGTTGCACGCTTTGCTCCAGCGGATCGGCGCCCGCGTCCTTGATCCGCCAGCCGAGTATCCCTATTTTCCCGGGTATTATGCGGTCTACTTCACCGACCCCGACGGTGTGAAGATCGAGTTCGCGCACACGCCCCGCTAAGCGCCTGCAGCGCGGATTGCTACGGCCGCGCCGCGTCCGCCATCACCGCCGGGTCGTAGTCGAGGAGGTGGCCGATTCGCTCGACCTTGAGGTCGGGCGGCGGGTACTTCGCTACCTCCTTCTCGTCGAGCGCGTAGTGGCCCTGGCGGGGGAACACCGTCGTCACGCGCGCGCCCCACGCCTGCTTGAACGCGGCGAGTATCCGCAGTTTATCGTCGACCAGCACGTAATGATCCGCCGGAAACCGCGCCGTGATGTCGTCGAGCTCGAGCTCCTTGTGGATGTAGATCAGTACGTTGCCGTCGAACGCTTCGGCGAGGCCTGAGCGGTCGACTTTGCGCGGCTGAAACACAACGTCGCCGTCGCTCAGGATGACGCAGGCGCCGTAGCCCTGGCAATGTTCCACGACGTCGAGCGCGTCGGGCAAGAGCCGCGTCGCGAAAGGATAGTTCAACAGGTAGTGCGATACCGTCAGAATATGCGAATCGCGTGGATTCTCGATACGGTAGCGCTGCAGCGCGCCGAGGTAATCGGCATAGCCGAGTTCGGCGCGGATTTCCTCAAAAATCTGCCAATAACGCTTCGACCGTTCGGGCCCGATCGCGTGCTCGAGATGGCGCATCAGGTCCGAGATGACGTGATCGTTGTCGAGCAGCGTGTTATCGACGTCGAAGAGAAATACCACTTTGCCGTTGGCCATCAGGCTGCCTCCGCGCTTCGGGGTGATGGCATCAATTATCGAGTGATGCGCGCCGCCACACAAACGTTCTTCAAAACAGCCGCCATCTGATTCCCTTGAGAATCCGGACCGCGGTGCTAAGGTCGGATAAGCTGCGGCAGGCGGGCCCTTCATGCTTCAAAGCATCTTTCACATCAATATCAATTGCACGAACTTCGAGCGCTCGTTCGCGTTCTACCAGAAGCTCGGTTTCAAGGTGATTCGCGACCTGGGCGAAGGTCCTCTGCGAAAGATCAATCCTGGACTGCGGCTGCCGGTCGAGGCGCGGGCGCGCGCGGTCCTGATGATCCTCGGCGACGACCCGCGCTCGACGCGGATCGATCTTATTGAATGGAAGGATCCCAAAACCGAGGGGCGCGCCTATCCGAACCTGCTGCACGCCGGGATGGCGCGGATCGCCTTGCGGACGAAGACCTTGCGCGAGGATTACGCCGCGCTCAAAGCGCAGGGTATCGCGTTCTGGGGCGAGCCGATCCTGGTCAAGCTCAAGAACTGCAAGGAAGAAGGCTTCGTCTGCTGCGAGGATCCGGACGGCACCGTAATCGAGCTGATTCAGGTTTAAAGACGACCGTGCCGGAGGCACGGAACAGGGGCGCGCCAGTGGAGCGTGCCGTAACGAGCAAACGAGTCTGCGAGGTGCGTTCGGAGAACGGAGTCTGCGACGCGCGGCCAAAATAAGAGTTAGATCGCTCGGATGCTCAAACCCTTGCGCGGGGGCGGCGCGGTCGACTAAGCTTGGATCTCGGTCTCGGTAGTAAGCGCTTACTTATTTAATGATCCAAGGAGAAGCCCATCATGGCTGAAGCTCAATACACCAAATCGCTGCTGTCGGCGGACTCCCACGTGATGGAGCCGCGCGATCTTTGGGAAACGCGGATGGACGCGAAGTGGCGCGATAAGGCGCCACGTATTCGCGCCCTCGACGAGTCCGGCGACTATATCGTGATCGAAGGGATGCGCCCACGGCCGCTCGCTTTCGAAGGCCCGATGGCGGACCTGAAGGCGCAGGGAATCGAGATCCCCGTGGCCAAGGGCTATCGCTACGAGCAGAACCGCGAGGGGTCGTACGAGCCCAACGCGCGTCTCAAGGATCAGGACCTCGACGGCGTGTCGGGCGAGGTGATCTATCCCGGTATCGGCCTGCATATCATCCGCTCGACGGACGGCGAATATATCTATGCGGCGTGCCGCGCCTACAACGACTGGCTGGCCGAGTACTGCGCCGTCCATCCGGATCGGCTCAAGGGCGCCGCGATGCTGCCCAACCGCGGCCCGATCGAATGGGCCGTCAAGGAAGCCGAACGGGCGGCCAAGATGGGGCTGGTCACGATCATGCTGCCCGCCTGGGTCGATGATCGGGCCTACAACCTGTCCGAATGGGACCAGCTCTGGGCGGCCCTGCAGGATCTCGACATGGTCGCGAGCATGCATCTGAGCGGCCGCGAGCCCTACGGTATCGCGCATGGGCCCGGGGCGGGCGGTATCAACGTCGGCGTCGTCAAGTTCGGTATGACCGACACTGTGATGCGGCTCATCTGGGGCGGCGCGCCGACCCGCTTTCCGAAGTTGAAGTGGTCGATGGTCGAAGGCGGAATCGGCTGGATCGCTTCGGTGCTCAACTTCATGGATCACTGGTGGGACGATCACAAGGGCTGGATGCAGCCGAAGCTGCCCGAGACGCCCAGCTACTATTTCCATCGCCAGTTCTTCGCGACCTTCGAGGATGATCGCGCCGGGGTGCTGACGCGCGAACTGATCGGGGTCGAGAATCTGATGTGGGGCTCGGACTATCCTCATACCGAGGGCGTCTGGCCCTTCTCGCGCGCGAAGGTCGCCTCCAACTTCGCGAATATCCCGGACGGCGATACGCGCAAGATGGTGCACGACAACGTGGCGAAAGTGTTTGGGTTTCCTATCAGTTGACCTAACCCCAGCCCCTTCCCTAAAGGGAAGGGGTGTCAGGTAAGAGTTTTGCACCATGCCGTGGCCTCACGAAATCGTTACTGGACAGAGCATAGCCAGTCCGAAAATCGCGCAGTCAAAAGCGCTGCGGAGCAAGATGACTCCGCCGGAAGAAAAGCTTTGGCATAAGCTAAGAGATCGGAAACTCGGAATTCATTTTCGACGGCAGCAGGTTATCGCTGGTTATATAGTCGATTTCTATTGTCACAGTGCGGCTCTCGTCGTCGAGGTTGACGGGGTGATTCACGATAATCAGAAGGAAGCAGACGCGAAACGTGAGGCCGCATTGGCCGAATTAGGTTTGCGCATTTTGCGCTTCGCCAATCGACAAATCGATAATGATCTTCCGAAGGTGTTGGACGAAATAACATATGCACTCTCTTTGCCCCTTCCCTTTAGGGAAGGGGCAGGGGGTTAGGTCCAGATGGAATCGCTCAAAAATAAAGTCGCAATTGTTGGTGTTGGCGATACCGAAGTCGGCGTCGTGCGCGGCTATAGTGCGACGCAACTCTACGTCAGGGCGGCACGCCTCGCGCTCGAGGACGCCGGGCTGACCAAGAACGACGTCGACGGCCTGATAACCTGCGTCTCGTGGGCGGAGCCGTATCTTTATCACGCCGAAATGATCGCCGAGTACATGCAGATCTTCCCACGCTACTGCATCACGGCGCCCTCCGGCGGTGGCACGACGCTCGCGGTCATGCATCATGCGGCGTCCGCCATCCTGACGGGGATGTGTAACACGGTGCTGATCACGATGGCCGATAGCCAAGTCTCGGGATTGTCGCGCGCCAAGGCGATCGAGGCGATGGCCGGCGCGGGCCATCCGCAATTCGAACGCCCCTACGGCGCGCCGATTCCGGGCTTCTACGCGCTGGTCGCCCGGGCCCATCAGCATGCCTACGGCACCACCGACGAGCAGCGCGCGGCAGTCGCCGTCGCGTGCCGCAAGCACGCCTCGATGAATCCGGCGGCGCAGATGCGCGATCCGATTACGGTCGAAGACGTGCTCAAGTCTCGGCTCATCGCCGACCCGCTGCATCTGCTCGATTGCTCGTTGGTCAGCGATGGCGGCGGAGCGCTTATCATGACCTCGGCGGAGCGTGCGCGTGACTTCAAGAATAAGCCGGTCTACCTGCTGGGCGTCGGCGAGGGCCACTCGCACGAGCACATCAGTCAGGCCCACAGCTTCGTCGCGTCGGCGGCGAAAGACGCCGGTGAACGCGCCTATGCGATGGCCGGGTTGGCACCGAAGGATATCGATGTGGCGGAGGTTTACGATTGCTTTACGCCGGTCGTGATTATCGAGCTCGAGGACCTGGGCTTTTGCAAGAAGGGTGAGGGCGGGTCCTTCGTCGAAGGCGGCCGTATCCAGCTCGGTGGCGAGCTGCCAATCAACACGCACGGCGGGTTGCTCTCGCATTGCCATCCCGGCCATCCGGGATCGATCTTTTCGGTCACGGAGGCGGTGCGGCAGTTGCGTGGTGAATGCGGGCCGCGCCAGGTGCAGGAAGCAAAGATCGCGCTGGTTCACGCGCAGGGCGGGATTCTCTCGACGCACTGCACCGGAATTTTCGGCGCGGAGCAAATCTGATGGCGACCAACAAACCACTTCCCGCCGTGACGCTCGAGACCGCGCCCTACTGGGACGCCGCCCGCCGTCACGAACTGCATATCCAGCGGTGCGCCGCCTGCGGGCAGCATCAGTTCTATCCGCGCATCTATTGTGCGCAATGCTTCAGTGATCGGGTCGAATGGATCAAGGCATCCGGCCGCGCGAAAGTGACCACTTTCACGATTGTGCGGCGCCCGGTCTCGCCCGCCTTCGCCGACGACGTACCCTATGTGGTCGCGCTGGTGACGCTCGCGGAAGGTCCGACGATGATGACGAATATCGTCGGCTGCGCGCCGGAAAAGGTCGCGATCGGGATGCCCGTCGAGGTCACCTTCGAGGACTGGACCGAGGAGATCTCGATTCCGAAGTTCAAGCCTGCGTGAAATCGGCCGGCTGGCGAAAATCGTGCTCGATAGAGTCCACCTCGCTGTTAATACCCTCGGCGATGCGCTTCAGCGTTCCTCACCGTGACGGATTCAGCGGGAGGATGATTTGCTCATCGTGAGGGCGCGGATCACCTGCTCGATGACAGCGTCCCCCTTGGCACGAATTTCCTCGTCGGTGGCATCCTGGATTGGATGAGGGACAAACACCCGCGGCGCTTCGGGCAATCCCAGCGCGGTTGATTGAGCCTCGGCGGCATCGACGAAGACGTCGGTCGCGATGACGACCGTCGGCTTCCCGTTATTCTCGAACCATACGGTATCGTGCAGACTGCACGTTATGCAGGCCCCTCAATCAGCAAGGCCTTCGATAACGAAGTCGCACTCCTGCAGCATTTGTTGGCGCAACTCATCGGCGGCCGGCCGAGCAGGCGTCAGCTTGCGATAGTGTTTGACTTCGACGTTTGGCATCAGCTCATTCAGGCGTTGCTGCACATGCTTGAGCATCACGTCGCCACGCGCCTTGTTGATGTCAAGCAGTCCGACCGTGCCTATCACACCCTCGGGACGTGCCGCCAAAGAGCGTCTGACCGGCACACGTTCGTCGGTTGGGTCCAGTATTTTCATTAGACGACCTCCTCGATCTTGCGGCTGACCGGTACCGACACCGACGAGTCCCCATATCCATTGATTACCGAGGACCATTTTCCGGCGGGACCGCCAGCGACGATTATATGAATGTTCTTGGGACTTTTGAACTTCGGCATCAGACGGTTGAGTTGCTCCTGGGTGCGGCCGTGCGCCAACGCCACTTGCTCGGGCATCGCGCCGAGCCCGCCGTAATCTGCGGTTGGCAACAACTCGCGGACCGGGCGCGAGGTGATCTCCTGGATACGCTTGCGCAGGTCGTCCTTGGTCCAGCGGTCGCGCCACAGCGTATCGACATGCTCGGGCGAGATCACGAGCAGCACGTCGCCAACGCCGTGCGTCTTCGGATGCCATCCGCACTCCATCCCGAGGCCGAGGCTGCCCGCCAACGAGCGTGCGGTGCGCGAGGTCTGATCGGCGATCTGATGCGGCGACCCTTCAAGGGAAAAAAGCGTGACAACGCTATCGTTGCGGTCGAAGCCGCGCTCAACGTGCATCGGCTCCCACGGGCTCCGTTCCTCGAATTCCGGATAGCAGGCGCCATATTTGGCCGGCGAACCCAGCGCCGCGCGCTCGATTTCCCCCGGCCGCAGACCGCCGAGATTGCGCAGGATCAACTTGATGGCGCGGCCGATCGTGGCGTTGGCACGGTTGCCATGACCGAGCACATTGATCCCCATGTTCATACCGATGCGTTGGCGAATCGGTCCATTCACGACCATCACTGGCGAGGGACCATAAGTTGAAACCAGCGCGTGGGCGTTGAACTCGTGGGTGCAGAGCGCCTCGGTGGCGGCAATCACAACCGGCAGGTAATCGGGCCTGCAACCGGCCATCACGGCGTTGATGGCAATCTTCTCGATCGTCACCGGTGCGTAATTGGGGGCACACGTTCCGACGACCTCCCGCGGGTCGCGCCGCGTACCGATAAGCATCCTGATGACCCGCTCGGGCGTCGGCGGGACCACGGGGAGTCCGTCGGTCAGCCCCTGATCGAACATGAACTCGAACGGGTCATCGCGTTCGGCGATTTCGATCTGACGGGCGCGCAACGGGCTGCCCTCGGCTTCGGCTGTCAGGCGCTCGAAGGTTCCGGGCTCGACCGACTTCGAACCGCATCCGGGACGTAGCGCCGGGAGTTCGTTCCAATCAATAACGGGCGCCGGCCGCCCCGTGAGATGTGACAGCCGGGCGATCAGGTCTTGCCAGTCGCCTTTATGAAAGGCTTCCCAACGGACGATTGCGGTGCCTGAGGCGTCGGCCAGAATAATCGTCGGAACGATCTGTACCCGGTAATCGAACGATACCTTAAGGGCGGTGTCGTCGAGGATCGGTACCGTCGCCCGATGTTGCTCACGCAGTTTCTGATTATCCTCCTGACCGACCGCCCATACGTTAATCGCGTCGCCGTAGGCGCGATAAACGGCTTCGATCACCGGCATCGAGAGATGGCAAGTTTCACATTCCTCGCGGATGAAACACAGCAAGGACGCTCGGTCACTCGGAAAGGAGCGTGGCGTACCTTCCAGATCGTTGAGAGAAAATGGCGCTAACGAGGCCATGGCACTAACGCTCCCCGGCCTTACGAGGATCGCCGAAAACCGAGCGAAGCGGTACGCCTTGCTTCTCCATCACGGTCTGAAATACCTCGTAATAGTGCCATCCGGCAATGCGGTAACTGCCTAGCACGAAAGTCGGTGTTTTGGTGACGCCGGCGTCGCGCGCCAATTGCAGCGCGTCGTGCACGCGCTTCCGATAGCTTTGCCTGGAGAGCGCGCGGCCTAGTTCCTCACTGTCAAGACCAACCTTATTTGCCGCGGCCTGGAGCGTGGAAAATTGTCCGATATCGCGGCCTTCGATCCATAACGCCTCGAATACCGCTGTTTTGAAGGGCAAGGCAAGGCCGCGGTCCTGGGCGAATTCGAGGGCCTCAAAGGCAAACAGGCTGAATTGGAGCTTGTCGGGAAAGCGCATCCGGGCGGCCCGCTCGGGCGCCATCTCCCTGAGCCATGCCAGCGTCCGCTCCCGCCGTTCTTCGGGCGCCGCCTGGGCGGGCATCGCTGCCCCCGTGGTCGGCACTTCGGGATGGAGCCAATGGGGGCGCCACAGCAATTCGACGTTGTAATCGCGCGTCAGATCCTCCATTTGATCCAGCGCGATATAAGAATACGGGCAAATGAAATCGGCGAAGACGATTACTGGCAGCGGCGTTACGGTGTAATCCATGTTCGGCGTCGGCCTCCCGTATGCGAACTAGATTGCGCGCTCCATTGCAGCGGCAGCGGCGACCGATAATCCCTCACCGGTCAGACCTCCTTCGCGCGCGTCTTGATCAAAGGCCAAAAGCATCAACGTGGCGCCGTCCGGACCGGCCTCCAGGGAAACTACCCGTTTATGGCCAGGGACATAACGCAGTCCGGGCGCCAGCAGCTCGCGACCGGAGACCCACGCGGAGCCGGCGAGCACGACTTCGTACCTGCCATAGGGCGCGTTCGGGAGCGTAACTACTGCGCGCGGCGGACATTCAATCATTACCGCGTACGGTCCTGACGCCGGTGAAATTAACGGCTTGGATCGTACGTTCTCGAACCCCGGCAGGTGGATCCATTCGGTATCCGACGCGGCGCCGTGCAGCTGCCGTCCCCTCAGATTAATCTGGCGACGGGCATCGTGATCAGCCATGCTAATCAGACCACCCTGCTTCGGATGAAGGACCAGCATATCGTGATCGTCGGCCACGGCGAATGGACCGTAAGGCAAATTGTGATCCGTGTAATGCACCGCGATGCCGCGCAATTTCATCGCTGACTTCGGAAAATCCATGCGTCCATGGAGTAACAACTGAAATTGCGACGTCAAATGCATATGCGCGAAGACGGACGGGCAAGGGTCGAAGCGAAAGCGCAGTGCCTCGGGGCCGCCCTCCGCACCGCGCGAGAGGATCTGGCACTTGAAAGTAATCCCCGCAATCCGACCCTGGCGCCAGGGAATTGCGGCGGGCTCAACGATGTATTCGTCCAACACCTGTTTCGGTCCATAGCACGGTGACTCGACGCCCATCTACCGCTCGAGACGCGCGCCTGGCCCTTTGTTTCCGGGCTCACGCGAGTGCCTGAAGGTGTGGATCGCCGAGGCGCCGTTCGATCAGCTACTGAACGCGAGCTTGAATGCTCCGCTGCGTTCTTGCTCCTGGCAAACAATACTCTGGCCCGTCAAGCGATCCGTGTCCTCTTCTTTTGGCCGCAGCCCTTGCGGCGATGCGCTCAATCGCTGTAGGAGAAGGCGAGGAGGCGGAGCAAACAATGGAGATAGTCGACGCACAAATCCACGCCACTCATAGAGGGCTCGAGCAGTCAATCGCGATCATGGATGCGATGGGCGTGAGTGCCGCCGTGCTCGACGATTGGCCGGCGACGCGGCAGAAGCTGCCAAGCGGCATCACGCGCTATGAATTTCCGTTCTCTGAGGAGGCGGTCAGGCGCTTTCCGGCGCGCTTCGCCTACGTCGTCCGCTTTGATCCCAATGACCCGGAGATCGACCAGCTGGTCGCTCAAACACGTAAAACCCCGGGCTGCCTGTGCTTGCGCATCGCCTCGGGTCTGGATTTCAAGGTGATGCGCGAAGGCGGCCACGGGCGTGTTTTGGCCGCGGCAAGCAAGTATCGGGTGCCGGTGATGATCTATCCCGGCGGCGAGCATCAGATTCTGACCGACTACGTGCGCAAGTTCGATAGCGTTCAGTTCATCATCGACCACGTCGGTATGGGCGTGGACCGCGCCGCGTTGCCCAACCAGTTGCAAACGACGATCGACCAGCTTTTGACCTATGCGACATATCCTAACGTCGCGATCAAATGGGGACATGCGCCGCGGCTGTCGCGCGAGCCCTTTCCCTATCGCGACCTGCTGACGCAACTACGAAGGGTTATCGACGCCTTCGGCGTCAAGCGCCTGATGTGGGCGAGTGATTTCACGGTTACCACGGATCACCATACCTATGCGGAATCCCTCTTCTGCATACGCTGCGCAGATAACTTGTCCGAAAGCGACAAGGAATGGATTCTCGGTAGGGCGGCCCGCGAAATGTTGGCGTGGCCCAAAGCAACTTGAGTCACGATTGTCGCTGGATTTGATGGCTTGGCGCAGCAGGTGCTTGCCGCGCATCCGGACGAGCGGCCGAATCCCATGCGTCTTCTGCGATGGTCAGCGAAGCGCCGGCACGGGCCGAGGTCGTCAGCCTCGCTGCTTTGCGTGCGCCAATGCGTCGAGGTTAGCTACCCGAATTGGTTTACCATCGCTGAAGGCGACCACTGCTTCCAGCGTGTCGGTATAAAAGGCCCTCAGCGTTTCGTACGTAACGTAGCCGAGGTGAGGGGTGACGGTTACGTTATCCATTGTGCGGAAAGGATGATCGGCGGGAGGCGGCTCGACGTCGAAGACATCGATTCCGGCGCCAGCAATGCCGCCGGACCGCAGCGCCGCGATCAGATCCCCTTCGACCACGATCGGCCCGCGCGACGTGTTGATCAGATAAGCCTCCGGCTTCATCAGAGCGAGCTCACGCGCCGTAACCAAACCGCGGGTGCGGTCGCTGAGTTGAACGTGGATCGAGAGAACGTCGGCAAGACGGAACAGGTCGTCCTTCTCGACCCGCCGTGCACCGACTGCCGCAGCCGCCTCTTCGGTTAGATTCTGACTCCAGGCGATAACTGACATATCGAAGGCGCGACCGTATGCGGCCATACGTTTGCCAATGCGCCCCAGCCCCAAAAGCGCCAGCGTGCGGCCTGCCAGGATCGTTCCCACTGTGCTCTGCCATTGGCCCGCGCGCATTCGCCGACTCTCTAGGTCAAAGTGGCGAACCACGGCGATCATTAGTCCCCATGTGAGTTCCGGAGTCCCATTGAAGATGCCCGCATAGACAGGGTTGGCAAAATTGGAATGCGATACGATCACGCCGTGATCGGTTGCTGCCGCCATGTCCAGATTGGGTAGGGACATCCCAATGATGGTGACGAGCTTGAGGTTGGGCAAGCGCTCGAACAAGGTGCGCGGCAGATTCATCCGCTCGCGGACTGTGCAGAGAACGTCGAACGGCCGTAGCACCGATGCGGCCTCGTCTTCCGACAGATGCCGATCGAAGACGGTAATTTCCGCCTTGCTCTGAAGCACCGACCAATCCGCCGATTGAAGAGCCACCTTCACATAATCATCGAGAATAGCGATCTTGAGCATCGAGTTAGATCCTTGCGACGAAGTTCCTTAATCCCCTGAGTTAATATCTGGAGGACGAACAGCCACCGCGTCAATGGCTCTCGACGTACCTAGGCGACGCCGGGCCCGTCGATATTCTCGTCAACAACACGCGTTCGAGCCGCGCCAAGTCAGCGCCCTTGGAAGATGGCGGCGTGCGACAGCAATTGCTAAAGCAGGAGCTCTCGGAATGGAACCATCGCGACGCACGCGAAGTCATTCCCAAACATGACGCAGACAGGCACACTTAAGAACACATCGAAAGGAGACCTTAACATGATTCCTCGTGGCATCATTTCGGCAGACGGTCATGTCTGTGAACCGCCCAATTGTTATGTTGACTACATTGACCCGAAGTATCGCGATAACGCACCTCGTGTTGTTCCGCAACCTGACGGCACTGAGGCCTTTATCGTGCCAGGGATGAAACGGCCCGTCGCGCTCGGCTTTATCGATGGAGCGGGCTTTGGCATCAAAGAACGAAACGACCGCGCCAAAAGGCTTAAGTTTGCGGACGTCCGCGAAGCCGCCTATGGGGGTCGGGCGCGGTTACCCTACATGGACAAGGATGGGATTGCCGCCGAGATCGTTTATGCTTCGGTCGGGATGGGCCTGTGCATGCACCGGGATGCCGAGTACAAGGACGCCTGCATGAGAGCGTACAATCGCTGGCTGCAAGCGATGTGCAGTGAGGCGCCGGAGCGTGTTTTCGGCTTGGCACAAACCGCGGTCTTAAGCGTGGATAGCGCGATTGAAGATTTTCGGCGCGCCAAAGAGATGGGGATGGTAGGCATGATGATGCCCGGCCGCCCGATTCACGAGGACTACGATCATCGTGATTATGATGCCTTGTGGGAGTGTGCTGCTGACCTCGGACTTCCCATTTGCTTTCACATTCTGACATCACGCGACGGTAGTCTTAGCATGCCGCATCGTGGGCACGAGATGAATAATTTCCTCGGCATCATTCGCGCGGTGCAAGATGTCGTTGGCCTCATGGTGTTGGGCGGCGTGTTCGAGCGCCACCCAAAGTTGAAACTGGTCTGCGCTGAAGGTGATGCAGGTTGGATGCCTCACTACATGTATCGCATGGACCACGCAGCCAAATTCAATTCCGAGAACGGCGTGATGAAAGGCTTGTCCAAGGTCCCGAGTGAATACATCAAGAGCAACGTCTGGATGACTTTTCAGGACGACCTGACGGCCTTCCAGTCCTTGCATCAGATGCCCTACACGCAACTCCTGTGGGCGAGTGATTTTCCCCACACGGATTCAACTTGGCCTCGCTCGCAGCAATTGCTGGCCGAACACACTGCCCATCTGCAAGAGCAACAACGGCAAGCAATCATGCGTGAGAACGCCGCCAAGCTTTTTCAATTGCCGGCTGGCAACGAGTCTTGGCGCATGTACGGCGCGGGTCTAGCTGATGCGGTAGAGCCGAGATAAGCAGCCAATTAACCTTAATCCGAAAATAAATCAGGCGGCGAGTTGGTCGGCGACGCGGTCATCGAGGGTTTCGGTTGCCGGGTTGGAGGAGAGGCGTAGGACCTTGCGACCTGAGATTCGAGCTAATCCGGCGGCGGGATCGATGAGGAGGAAGCGCAGCGTCTTCATGCTCGCGATCCGAAAGCTATAAGTGCGCTTGGGCGAGCGTGGTTCGGGCGACCCCAGTGTCGCCTTCACTTCGGCAATCGCCGCGCCATAGAGGCGGGCCTGATCCGTGTTGATGACGCGGGGTTGCGGATGCGACGGATCACTAAGCGCCTTGCGGAACAGGCGTTTGGCCGCAGTAGCATCGCAGAACGCCGACCGCGGGAAGTCGATGGTGGCACCGGTGGAATCGATGGCCCGATAAAGGTAACACCAAGCGCCCTTCACGCGAATATAGGTCTCATCGACCCGCCAGGATTTGTTGATCGGCTCGAGATGAGCGCGCAGCCGTCGTTCCAGTTAAGGACTGTAACGTTGCACCCAACGCCAGATCATCGTGTGACCGGCCGCCAGCCCCCCACTCGGCGAGCAACTTCTCGACATCGCGGAGCGACAGCGCGTATCTGCGG
>JBKQPD010000089.1:0-2751 GCA_052145175.1 Binataceae bacterium (SeqCode)
CAATGACTTGCCCGGACCCTTCGGCAGCATGCGTCACGGTGGCTTAGGCCATGCGCGGGGCTGCGCGCGCGCCGGCACAAACCAGCAGCCCGAAGAGGTACGGGTCGCCGCCACACCGGGGCCGAGATCATGGTGGTTCCCGTATGGCGCTCGCCGGTTGCCCGACGGTTGGGGTGCCGGCTGACTGCTGGATGCTGTGGGCTATATCCGGTATCGAGTATGCGGCCTTCGGGCACGCGACTGGGGAGCCAAGCGACTGAAGACCGATGCACGTTCACCCGCACTCAATCCTTCCACAACTTCGAATACGAGCTTGTGACATTCGCCGTTCCAATCCGTCCACTCCGAAGCGATTTCGCCTCCGCGCAATTCCGAGCGGCACCATGTGCCGTCTGAACATCTAATCTCGCTAAACAGATTCCCTTTAAGGGTCATGCCGGTCCGCTCGAAATCGATTCCAATCCAGTTCGCAATATGCCCACTGAGGGCAAAAGCCGTTTCCTTGACGATCGTGCCGATACCGAGGGCGACTAGGAACGCGAAGATCAGTAGCGCGATAGACCAGGTGGCATTGGGAGGCGCAGGGCCACTTAAGCTGATCCGGATCACTCCTGCCACGCTTGCGCTTCCGCTGAGACGGCACAATTCGACGACTGCAGTTCGACGGCTTGGTGTCAAGGGTACAGGAAGAAACTCGTATACAAGCGATGTCAGGACTCGGCGAGTCACCCAGGCAGCCCGTATCAACGCATGAAGAACAATACGCACTATTGTCACATTTCCAGCATCGCAAAAATGCTATAAAAAATCCGTTAAAACTCTTTCAGTGAATCGCGCGATGGCTACATCCAAGGGATTTACCCGAATGCGATTGCGCGTCGCCTCGCCCGGCGCCAGGCCGGCCCTGCCCCAGGGCGCCACCTCGAATGTGACGCTGATTACTTTTGTGATCCCTGTCGCTGCTTTAATGAAAGCGTCGCGGAATAATAATGCGCGTGGCCAACGATACCGGCAGCAATCTTTTTCCCTGGATATTGAGCGGCCTCATCGTTGCCATCGCTACAATGGCCGTCGTCCTCGGTTCAACCGATGGGACCCAGCCTGCCCCCACGAATCCGGCGCCCAGCCGCGCCGCTTTGCCCCAAATGTCTCAATCACTTCAATCAAACCGACAAGCTGGGTATTGAATCCGGGCAGATCCTCGGCCGAAATCGACCTTTCGACGGCCGGGCCGTTCGTCCGCTGGTCCACCGGTATTTCCGCTGTCGCGCATAGAGTTTGTCAAATAAAGAGGATCTAAAGCCTGGCCGCACGTTGCCGATATACCTCCGATGAGCCCTATTAGCAGTGCCTTCCCATCCGTCAACTTCCCGAGTGCGCAGGATAGTGGACGCGCCGCGCTCGCAACCAGCAGCCAGCAGTTGAGTCAGGACGCACAACAAATCGCAAATCCTGCCAATGAAAACCTCACCAGTCCGCTGCTTGATTCAAGCCAGTCCCTTCTTCTGACTCAAGCCGGCGCCGACGTTATTCGCACGTCGAACGAGATGCTCGGCACCCTGATTGACGTCCATGCTTGAACGCCGCGTCATTTTACTTGTCCGCAAAACTCTTACCGGATCGGTCGGCGCATCTTTTGTATTCGCGACGTCACATTGAGTACAATAACTTCTGTAGTCGATACGGCGTTTTGCCTGTCTATGGCTGCAGGGAAAAAGCGGCGATGCTGATATCCAGTACTCTTTAAGATCCGGCGGCGCAGGCCACCACCAGCAACTTAACCAATTGAAATAGGTGCGAAACAACTGCATGAGCAATTCGAACTCGTCTTCTAGCCCCCCCCCATCACGGGTCACGCTCAAACTCAAGGTTGCCGCGCGAAAGTCGGCCAGAGAAAGCAAGACACCGCCTCTTCCGAAGCCGCATAGCAAAGCTAACCTGAAGCCCGGCGCTCACTGGTCAGACGAATACAAAGAGCGCATGCAGGCGGACATGGACGCACTGACCTCCAAATGACCCTATAGTTCGCGCTGTTCCCAGGCTGTGCTCTTGGCACCGCCCGCGCCACCTCGGTCGGCCGGCCACCGCTCCTAACTCAGAACGATCTGGCCTGTTTCGAGCAGCGACTTGAGATTGGAGAGAATGCGCGGCCAACCCCGGACACGGCCTCGATAAACTTCGAGTCGGTGCGCTCGATCGTGTGGTTGATGGTCAGCTTCACTGCGCCGTTTTGCGGTTCAAGCCCGATGGAGCAGCGCGCATAGCCCTCGGCCGTCAGCTCCGGCCGAAACTCGTTTCGCCATCGCATCCAAACGCGTCGTAGCCCGAAACGCCGGCAACATGCTCTCCATACCCTCGGCCCATAACGTGCAATGGCTAATCCACCTATGTACAGGCTTGACTCGGCATCAAGAATCCCGCTAAGTCAGGGATAGATCATGCGTCGCTTTCGATCCTTCCTCGGATTACTTCTGTTTTCAGCCTGCCTGACGATCGGCTGCAGCAAGCAAGGCCCCAGAACGTCGACGGCAACGGATGTCATAAAGGACGATAACGACAAGGTCCTCAATCTTTACATCTGGGCGGACGACATGGCTCCCGACACGCTGTCGTCATTTGAACAGGTCACCGGCATCAAGGTCCACGTCTCCTATTTCGACAGCCCGGAGACTCTCGAATCACGCATGTTGACGGGAAATATCGGATTTGATGTCGTCGTGCCGACCGCGGCCTTCATTCAGCGACATATTC
>JBKQPD010000090.1:0-13710 GCA_052145175.1 Binataceae bacterium (SeqCode)
CGCCGAAGTGATTGATTTAAATCGTGGGCCGTGTATCCACCGAATCCGAACTCTAAGCCATTGTTTATAATATCTTTTTATTTGCACTCGATTGAAAATGCCCCCAGGGAGGCCCCCATGAAATGGCGGCTTTCTCCAACCGTCAATGGACGTCCACGGACTTCCCAGCACTCGGCCCAAATTCAGCAGCTATGTTGCCTTTCCTATCTCCAGATTGGGCGTGTATAACCTGCACATCCCGAAATCGTCGAGCGGATTCATCGATGTCCGGTTACCCCTATGTCGCTCAGCCGAGTCTGGTAGTCAGAACTCATTTTCGCTTCTTGCCTGAAGAGCGGGTCAGGCTCGCTTGGCTCTACAGCGTCATTGCGCTACTCCATGCGCTCGGATGGGGTTTGTATCTGCATTTTTCAACACATTATCCCGCGCTTGTCGGTCTCGGTCTCGTCGCCTATCTGTTCGGAATACGTCACGCGTTCGACGCCGATCATATAGCGGCGATCGATGACACTCTGCGATATATGCTGCAAAAGGGTAAGCAGCCGCTCGGGGTCGGATTCTTCTTTTCGTTGGGTCATTCCACGGTTGTTTTTGGCCTCGCGATTGCCATCGCCTTTGCAGCTACGGCCGTCGAGCGAAAACTCCCGCATATGCAAAACCTTGGTGGGCTCATCGGCGCGAGCGTCTCCGGCGTCTTTCTTTGGCTCATTGGGATACTCAACCTGTTTGTCTTGTTGGACATGCTCCAGGTCTGGCAACAGGCCAAGAGGGGCGACCATTGCCACGCGCATCTTGAGGCGTTGTTGGCGCAACGCGGCCTGCTGAACCGGCTATTCCCGGGCGGTCTCCAGAAGCTGATGAACCATAGTTGGCAGATGTATCCGCTGGGTCTGCTATTTGGACTGGGATTCGATACAGCATCGGAAGTCGGTTTGCTGGCAATGACCGCTGGCGCCTCCGCCGGCAATCTGCCGGTACCCGCAGTGCTGTCGCTGCCGATTCTGTTTGCCGCTGGAATGACTCTCATGGACACGACCGATGGCGTTCTGATGTCAAAAGCCTACAACTGGGCCCTACTCAATCCCCTGCGGAGGATTTTCTATAATGTGACGATCACGAGCCTATCGGTTGCCGTCGCACTTGTGATCGGATCCATCGAACTCTTGCAGGTATTTGTAAGTGCGTTGAAGCTTAGAGGACGTTTCCTTGACGCGGTCGCGCAGATCGACTTCGGCCGTCTCGGCTACATGATAGTCGGATTGTTTTTGCTTGCATGGGTCTGCTCAGTCGCCTTTTGGAAGTTCGGCCGCATCGACGAACGCTTTGGTAGCGCAGTCGTGCCGCATAGCCATACGCATACTCATGACGGTGGCATCGAGCATTCGCACGAGCATCTGCATTAGGCTGGTACGAAATAGATGCGCGAGGCCAGCTGACGGCATTGAAATGCCGCAGAGCAGCGATTGGCGACTAGGACACCGACGGTATAACCCAATTCGGCAGTAGTCAACCAACTTCTGCCGGTCACCATGGGTCGACATATGCAAGCCATCAGCGACGAAAGCTAGCGAACCGAACAGGCTCCCACCGACGATTTCAACCACCATCATCACGCCGCAGAGAACAATCACTGCCCACGTCTTACGTTCGTTCTTCTCGTGACCGGCACCGAGAAATACATGCTCATGACTACGGAAAAGATCATTCGATGCGCACATGTTTCCTCATCCGGTCAACCCTTCGTGAACCGGTAGAAATATCAAAACCGCCACGACAGTCCGCCGAAGAACCCGCGTGGCGGTCCGTACTGCGGCGCAAAGACACCAACACCGGTTCCGCTCCGGATTTGATAGACCTTGTCGGCCACGTTGATAATGGCGAGCCGCAACGTCAGCGGACCGGAGCCAGCGATTTCAAAGGGATGTGTCAAGCCAAGATTGATCTGGGTATAGCTTGGCGTGTGATCGCCGTTCGGGATCACGCTGCCATCCGGAAGCGTGAGGTCGTCCCGCAGTCCGGTACCGAATATCGCATCGGCGCTGAATCGCGTTCCCAACCACAAATAGGAAACCCCGCTCGAAGCCGACACCCGGCCTTCGTGATCTAGGTGAATATAGTTGCTGGCAATGTAGTTGAGGTCGTCCTGGGAGAAATTAAACTGCGCCGACTCCACTTGCTTGCCGTGCGCGGCTTGCCACGCGGAATTCAAATACGCGGAAAAGTTGTCGATCGTATAATTGGCGCTGAACTCCACGCCGCCGATCAGGCCATAGCGGTAATTGAAAGGCGTGAGAATGATCGGCGCGCCGAACTGTCCCTCGTCGATCAAATGCTGCGCCTGCTCGTAAAAGCTGTCGACGCCGAGCGTAAGAGTTCTGTCGAGCAGCTTCTGCTCCACGCCCAGGTCGTAGTAATTGGCCCGCTCGGCGATCGGGGCCGTGTCTAGCGTGTTGGAGCCCGGCGGCACCGCGGTCGTGCCCGCAAACTTTGTGAAGGTCTCCGCGCCGATCAGTTCGAATGGGGGCGGGGTGAAATAGCGCGAGTAGCCGCCGTGCAGCGTCGTGTCGGTTGGGAATTCCCATACGAAGTTGACGCGCGGACTGAGCTGGCCGCCGCTGGAATACGCGCTGTAATGATCGTAGCGCAATCCATAATTTAACGTGAAGGGCGTCAATGGTTGCCATTCATCCTGCAGATAGACACTCTCAATCTGTTGGACCTGTGTACCGTTGTCGATGACAGACAACGGCACATTGGTGGTCTGCGCGCCCGTTGCATCGATCGGCAGAACCTGCGAGCTCGTATCGCTCTTGGAGCTGTCGTGCTGGTAATAGAGGCCGGCGCGTACGGTATGCGCATCATTGACCTTGTACGAGGCATCGGTTTGCCAGCCGATGGCCGTATCGCTCTTGAACGCATCCTGAGCGATACCGTTGTACAGAATATCGCCGACCCAATCGGGCTCGAAATGCAGGCTCGTGTAGCGGGCGGATAGCGAGGTCTGCCAGTTGAGCGCGCCTTCGGAGTGCTGCCAGCTGACGATCGCGTATTCCGCGAGCTCGTGCTGCGTCTCGTTCAGATCATTGCTCAGAAACGCGGTTTGACCATTGACGTTCAGACCCAGAGAGGGCTGCAGACCCACCTGATTCGGAATCTGGAACTCCTCGTCGGAGATGCCGGTGATCAGCGAAAGGCGGTCGTTGGAGTCTATGATGTTCTCGAAATAGCCGAAGCCTTGCATCTGAGTTGTGTGATCATGCAGCGGAGTGGGGCCGCTGGTGGGCGAGTCGATGCCGAGATTGTCCTGCTTGTAGTTGCCGGTGACGTAGTAGGTGTATTTGCCGTCGCTGCCGCCGTATTCTGCGGCCGGCTGAAAGGTGGAATGGCTGCCGCCGTAAACCGACACTTCGCCGCCGGGCGTGAGCAGGCCGCTGTTGGTGCTCAGGTCGATGATGCCGGCGGTTCGCAGGCCGTATTCCGCGGGCAGCGCGCCCGTGATCAATTTCAGCGAAGAAATCAGCCAAGGACTCAGCGTCTGGCTGAAGACGCTGATGCCCTCGGGAAGGATGATGCCGTTCAATCGGTATTGCAGGTCGTTGTGGTCGGCACGAACGTGGATCTGTCCGAAGGAGTCCTGGACCACGTCCGGGGCCTGGAGCAGGACCTGATTGAGCTGCTGGTTATCGCCGCCGGGCATCGCCTTAATCGCCTCGTTGTCGATCGTATAAGTCGATGCACCGGTCTGGGTCTCGATGCTGGTACGAGCTTCGTTCAAGCGCTGCGCCGTGACCTGAATCTCCTGGAGCTGGGGCGAAGCCGAGGCGTTTGAGGAAGCCGATGCATCAGCGCTTGCTGCCGTTGAATCGACCGGGTCAGCGAATACCACGGAACTTGCAGCGATGAACATAAGCGCCGCAGCGCCCCAACACGTGGAACGCATAATTGAAAATCTGGTCATTAAAATGACTCCTCAAAAGCTGAATGAATACGAACCGCTGCCGATTGCTCGGGCAGTTCACTTCGCGAGGCAAAGATTCAGCTTAGAGAGGGAGGTCCGCGGCTACGCGGTAGTGGGACTGCAGCATCGATCGCCGCATATCGCGGCTCTGAAATACGTTCCAGAGCGAAGCGAACAAGAAGAGGAATATGAAACGAATGACTGAAAGCCGGGGTGACAACTTGCGCGAAGGCGGGACACAGCGCGCATGTCCCATCTGCAACCCCACCCGACTGCACTCGCAGCTCGGGCTGATTAGCACCGGAGACATGGCTGAGTTCGTGAACCACAGCACCTTGCTGTGCCACCATCAGCAGCAACAAGAGGCCTATGGCCTTGAACACCTGTCTCATTCGAATTGGTATCGACCCTTACCCGAATTGCCCAACGCTATCAGAATACTAAGCAGTTTGCAGCATCTGTGGCGGACGGACGACAGTGCGGCCCTATTTCACAGGGATCGACGAGTCGCATGGCAGGGCCATGTGTGCTGCCCGCGACCGCCTGCGCGTTGACTGCCCCAGAGCTGCCGCTGGTGACCGGCCGGAGAGGGTCGACTTTATGCAGTGGCGGACACTTGCTAAACCGGCACTGTAAAGTCTGGCGGTTCGAGCCGAACGGCGGGTTCGGAGCGAACAATCGGCCGCTGATCGGCCAAAGGGGTAGTTCAGGGCGCTAAAATCATCGCCTGGTACCCAGACGCTCGCGGATTCCGCCAGCTGACGATTCCAGTGTGCGCAGCGTGCCAAAGAATGGCAAAATGCCGCCAACGCCTTGAAAGGCTTGTGCTAATCGATCTGAGATCAGCTCAACGATGAAAGGGATGCGGCACATTAGGAATCCAGGATGGGCGACGCTGTTCGTCCTCGGGCTGCTGTTCCTTCGGGCGCTTGTTCCCGCGGGCTTCATGCTGGCGCCGGTCGATGGAAATCTCGCATTCGTCGTGTGTGATGCAGAGATGCCGGCGGGTGAACACCAGCACCACCACCATCATCCCGGTCACGATCACGCCGCGCATCACGAGGGCGCACATAGCGATCCGACATGCCCCTACGCGCAGAGCGCAGGGCCCGCTCCGTTGCCCACATTGCCGGTACTTGCAGGTGCTGCAACCGTCGATCAGTTGGTAGCTCCAACCGCGGTTACGCAGACGCTCTTAAAATTCGGACCCACTCGCCAACAAACGCCCCGCGGACCGCCGTCCCTCGCCTGACCCTTGAATCTCAATGCAGTGCGTGATGCAAGCCGCTAGATGGGGCTTGCGTCGCGCATTACTCCTCATTATTCGGGATTCTTGTCGAGGGCACTATGAATCTATCCACTGGGGCGCATGGCTCGACTATGCCGCTCGTTCATTTGTCGGCCGGCCGCAGGACGCGGCTGCTTTTCTTCGCCGTGCTCGGCGCATTGGTACCGGGCTTTGCGCTCGCCTGCGCCTGCGGTTGCGGCGTGTTCGACGTCGGCACCGCCGCCATGATTCTGACGCACCCCGGCGGCATGCTGTACCTTGAAGACGACTACCAAAGCCAGGATCAGAATTGGGTTGGCTCGCACGCCGCGCCGGCGGCCAACAATACGGACAAGGAAATCCAGACAAATTTCGGAGGGGTAGGACTGGACTATGCCTTCAATCGCGATTGGGCAATGTCCGTGAAGATTCCGTATTGGGATAGGCTCTTCCGCACCGACATCGGGACTCCTGGTGCACCCGACGTCCAGGATTACCGTCACAGTGCACTCGGCGACATACGCATCCTCGGCACCTACACGGGTTTCTCGCCCGACATGTCAACGGGGCTCTCGGTCGGCCTGAAGCTGGCGACGGGTGATTGGACGTACCCGAATTTCGATCGCGACACCTCGATCGGTACGGGAACCACGGACCTTTTGTTGGGTGGCTACCATCTCGGCACCATCAGTGCGGATCATCATCTGACCTGGTTCGTCGAAGCCCTGTACGACCGGGCGTTCAACACGCGCGAAGGATATCGACCGGGCGACGAGACGGACGCTGCGGCCGGAGTCATGTACGATGGATTTAAGTTGGGAAACAGCGGCAAGTTGACTGCCCTGCTGCAAGTGATCGGCTCCGATCGTCTGCACGACAGCGGCGTCAATGCAGACCCTCCCAATAGTGGATACCATCGGGTGCTGCTGTCGCCCGGGCTTGAAGCGAACGTTGGCAAATGGGAGTTCTACGCAGACGTTGAGTTTCGCGTCTACCACTACGCGAATGCCGCTCCATCGGTGGCCACCGAAGGCACTCAGGGCCAGCTCGTGGCACCGGCGCTGTTCAAGTTCATCGTGAGCTACAGCTTTTGATGCGCGGCCTTCAGTTGGTCTGCGCCATAGAGGAGCACATTCGGTGATCACTCAAGAATATCGCGCACTGTGGTTGGCGCTCAGCATCCTCGCGCCTTTGTTGGTTGCACAGCGCTCGATCGCTGCATCCGACGACGTCGGCCGGCCGGCGCCGGCCCTCATTGTCAAGCAACTGGATGGGAAGGATCTCGACCTTACCGCACTGCGTGGTAAGGTCGTCGTACTGAATTTCTGGGCGACGTGGTGCCCGCCGTGCCGTGCCGAGATGCCGATGCTCGAGGCGTTTTACCGAAAGCACGAGTCAGAAGGGGTGACGGTCATTGGTTTGAGCGCGGATGATCCCCACGAACGCAAGGCGGTAAGCCGGGCAATGCAAGGGCTTAGCTACCCGGCAGCCCTGCTGGTCGATGCCAAGACCAACGGTTTTGGTACTCCGAGGGCGTTGCCTATTACCTATATTATTGGTCCCGATGGCCTCATCCGTGCGAGACTCCTGCCCACCAAAAAGGGTCTGACTGAGCAAGACCTCGCCAATGCCGTGACACCGCTTCTTCCCCAAGAGGCCGGCTCAATACCACTACACGAGTGAGCGATGAAAGGGATACGGCAAATTAGGAAACCAGTATGGGCGACGCTGCTTCTCCTCGGCATGCACGGGCAGTTGAGGATAAACAGTGCCAGAGCAATTCCTTTTCGCAATTCGCGACATTGGGTTCCCCAATAGCTGCCGCTCGCGGGCGTCGGGTTGGTCTCAGTCACCCTTGAGCCGGTGCACCGACATTGCCTCCAGTTCCGAAGGCTGCGGTGATTGAGCAGCAAGGCGATGGCGTTGAGCATCGGCCGGTTGACTTGCCGTGTGTGAGACCAAGCAAGGCAAAACGTCCGCAACCGCCGACGTCGCCATCGTTCCAGCCCTTCACTCTAGGCAGCAAGTTGGTTATCGGGCGCGACTTTCCGCAATTCTCTCCTTCGACAAGCCGGATCAATACCCGCCGCGAGCAATTGCCGGGCCACCTTATGTCGGGCGCGTGCGCGGTCGACGGGCACGTCCGGATAGATCCCGAGCGCCAGCGTCTTGTGCTTTCCGCCATATCGATACTTGAATCGCCAGTACCGACCTCCCCTTGGCATCACCAACATGTAGAGACCTCCACCATTCGAGATTTTCCGCGGATAGCGCACGGATCGGACTTCGTTCGACGAGCTGATCTCTGGTCTGTGTCCCCTTGAGTTCTGGTGCATTACCGGCGACTCAAGATCCTCCTTTCGCACCGCAGCGGCGTCTGCCGACAAAGCCCGATCCCATTTTTGCTTCAGCGAATAGGGATAATCAACCTGATTGCCCATCAGCGAATATTGGTTCTTTCGAATGCGATGGGCCAGTTCGACACCCGCCAAAGTGATGGCGGCCGTCCGGTAGGATTTCAGTCCGAGCATCGGAGCGCATCTTCCTTTGATTGCACGATGATCCTGCTCAATCACGTTATTAAGGTAACGACGGGCGCGAACAGTCACCGATCGCCAGCGCGGATCCTCCTGTCGCAGGATTCTCAATGCCCGATGACTGGCCGCATTGCCGTCCAGGTTGATCTTGCTGGGCCACACAGCACCCTGCCGGTCGACCGCCTTGCGAAAAAATACCAGCGCGGACTCCATGCCTCGATCCCCGCAGAGCAGCGATTCCACCGACTTCCCATTCCGGTCGACGGCACGATAGAGATAGTAACGACCGCCCCGCACCGAAATCGCTGTTTCGTCCATTCTCCACGAATCGTTTGCCCGGCGGGCAAAACGGGCCCAGCGGCGCTCAAATTCCGGCATGTAGTGGAGCACCCAACGCATGATTGTCGTGTGCGATAGAGCAATGCCGCGCTCCGCCATCATGGCTACCAAATCGCGGTAGCTCAATCGGTACGTGATGTACCAACGAACGCAGAGCTCGATGATTTCAGGGGAGAATCGCCGACCGCGGTAAATCGGGTCGCGCTTGGTGGCTTTGGGCATGCGGCAACTCCATTTTGAAGGCTGGAATTCTAGCCGCTGCCGCCAATGCACCAAAACCCAAAAGTGCCACCCCCTGGAGGTGGATGTATCCGGACAGCAGTGGATCTCTCCGGAAAGGAAGTTCTGGACGTAGGAATATAACTGCGTACCGCAAGAGAAAGTCCGAAAGTCCGGCCCTTAGTCAGGTAAAAACTCATCCGCGCACCTAAATCTCGGTGATTCGGAAACCTAGCTGAACAGGTTCATTGTTCGTTCTTGGTCATCGCCCTTTTGCACCTCGGCCGCGGGGGGCTGCGCAGGACTCACGACCGGCGTCTCAGCACCATTCTTTTGCGCTGAGCTCCATGCAACCGCGAATGCCTCCCTCTTAACAGCTGCATAATCGAGGAATGCGCCCACCATTGCCTTAGCTTGAGTGCTTAATTGATCGAAAGCCGGACACGCCCGTTCGTAACTCGCCGCCTCGAGTTCTCTAGCCACGGTGAACAGCGAATTTTCCTTGAGCAGCCGGCCGGCTTGATCGGCAATGATCTCGGCTGGAATCGCGTTCAGGTCAGCTAAGAGTGCCGACTCGACTTGGCGCGCGGTAGCGCTGCCCCCCTTAGCGTACTTTTCGATAAGTCCGACCGCAACACGAAGCGTCCGCGCACCCTCGTCGCTTCCAAAGCGCACTGCTTTCAGCAGCAATTCTCTCCTTTCGTCAATTGAACGGAACGCTGCATCCACGCTCACGTAGTCCAGGCAGGCACACGCGATCGCTGCCGAAAGATATGCCAAGCGTCCTGCCCCTTCGGCACTGGTCGAGCCCGGATGCGCCGACACGGTCAGGCTAGCCATTTCCGAAAAACTGCCGAGCGCCCGGACCACCGCGGACGCGCCGAATCCGCTCGAAAGCGAAGCCAATATTTCTTTTCGGCAAGATTGGAGAATCTTATCCTTTCGATTTTTGTCCACCTTTTGAAGAGCTTCAACGAGCTCTTCATCCGTGATGCGGCCGGGAAAAAGAACATTGGGACTTTCGCGAATGCGCTTGATATCGGCTCCGTCGATTATTCCTAGGTCAAGCTTATCGGCAATTTTTCGCAGTACCGGCCGGCTGTCCGTCGTGGCGACGTACCCGCCGTCAATGTCCACCGCCTCAACCAAACCTCTGGTCCAAAACATCCGTTCGACGGCTTTTGGCTTTTGTTTGTACTTGATATCAACGACCTGGATTCTCCGCGTCGCGCCAGTTGGCCGTTCGTAGAGCACCAAATCAAGGTCCGTTAGGTCTTCGCCGTCATATGCGAAGGGCACGCCGCGAATAACAAAAAAGCCGCTGCGCAGAAAATAGGCTCGCAGAAGTTCCTCAAGGGCCATGCCACTTTGGCTACTCACTTAAATTCTCGCCCGCCTCTGACTGCCTCGAGAACATCTTGCACCCGCTTTTTGCTCGGTTTCGATTGTATCCTCCTCAATTGCGCTCGCGACGCCTCCGGTCCGGAATACGTGCTCATCGGCGCGGCGGGAAGAATGCTAAGCGATGTAGTTGACGCATCACCTGTAGTCAGGACTTGCAACGCCAACTCGCCGATTTCCCGCTTTAGGAGGCGCATATAGAATTGTCCTGGCTTAGACACGTCAGGGCGTATCTTTACGACTCTATTGATCTCGAGCACCCAGTAATCTTGGCCAATAGCCGTCGCAGGGCCAACCTCCCCACCCCTGATCAATTTCCCAATCAAGATTTCCGGCAGGACAATTCGACCGGTCGAATGCGGTCTTGCGGTTATACCGTAAGTCAGCGCTGAAACCAATGCTTTGGCCATGTCAAAGCAATCGTCCACCATGGGATTGACGAACTTGTGGAATGCCGAGGGCGACGTAACGTACGCATGGTCACCACTTTCGTTTCCGACCACATTGATATCGTACAAACCGGCAGCGCGAAGCTTCTCGAAAAGTTCGGACCCAAGAATTTTATCGAATTCATCGAATTTCACGCACCCCTTTTTCTCAAGAAGCTCGCGAGCGGTTTTCACCTTGCCTTCGTCCGCCGAATTGAGGGACGCAAGCACCTTGGCGGTCTTGAGTCCGGTCCCAAAGCCGCAACTCCCTCCTGCCAGTCGCCCAATGTCACAAAGCCGCTCTTCAATTGCTCTCGCATTTTCGGATCTTTGGTGACTGATATGGCAGCGATGAGGGCTGCCTTGATCAAGTGCTTGGGGTAGGGCAATTCGGACACATCCGAGGGTATCGATTTGTGCGATATCATGGCGGCGCCATTTGCGCGGACGATTCTCTCAACGTCAGGCCATGATATTTTTAGCTTCTCCCCCTGCCACGGAGGGCTCGACGCGCGAGACAGGTCGTCCATGCTATGGCTTAAATTCCCGGTGCCCGCTTGTCTCGACCCCTCGCCCTCACGATCCCAAAAGCACAACGACTTATGCGGTAGTACCTACAAGGCGTAGTACGCCGTCACCGCCTCAAGCTGCTGGAGGGCGCAATAGCTAAGGATTCGCGAATCGAATGGACGCATCACACGTCTAATCCTTGGTGGGGTTGCGTTAAGGTCTCTTCTGCGTGAAAGCACTGTCATGCCGAGAGTTGGGAGCGCCGTCTCTAAGAAGTCTTGAGTGCGTAACTTAGGAATTCCACGTGGCGGTGTCGCGTCTCGTCCCACCGCTTTTGAAAATCCTTCGGCCGCGCTCGATGCTCCGCTACCGACAGCACGAGACGCCGCTTCGCGCGCGAAATCCCGACAAAATAGGCAGACCGCTCATCGTCCAGGTTACCCCAAAAGGTCTCCTTCTCCACCGCAAGCATGATAACGGTGTCAAATTCCAGGCCCTTACTCTTGTGGATTGTCAGGATGCGCACGGCATGGCCACCTGAAAAACGGGAGAGCCCTTTGAGGACATCAGCGGCGTCCTCGATCAGGTCCACGAGACGTTCGTAAGTCTGCTCGATCAGCTCGTCCAATCGGGGGCCGCGCTCATAATCCGCCGATAGCCCCGCCACCCTCTCCCGACCCACGTGTTTTAGCAGCGGAGAGATGACTTGACGGAGGGAGCTCCCACTGATTGGGGTAGCAGCGTCACTGCGAACGGCAGCCTTTGCTTCATCAATGAGTCGATGCAACTCAATGCGTTGTTCGTACGCGGTATCATCGTCCAGGGCTGCAAAATGAAACAGACCAGTCACGCGACAGTAAGCATCCGCTTCGCGTTCCCCGTAGACAATGCGAATCAGGTCCACCACCAGCTGCGCTGCGGGCTCGGTCGCAATGTCCTGCAATTGTTGCTCGTTGCGATAAGCGAGCCCCAGGGCATCCAGTTCGCGCATGAGTGGTGCCGCGTATATATCGGGTTGACGCGAGACAAGTACCGCAATCTGTTCCGGCGCAATTCCATCATTCTCGATTGAGCTCTGAATCTCTAACGCCAGGCGTTTCGCCTCCTGGGCATTATCCTCAAATTCCATGACCTCAACTCTGCCGTCCGCGCCGGCGAGCTCCGCGTCGGCGACGGCCGCCTTAGGATCCATGACCTTCACCATCGCGTTCTGCATGCGGCGCAGACGCGGGGCCGAGCGGAAGTTTTGATACAGATTGAGCGCACGAGCGCCGAACTCAGTTGAAAAGTCGCCAAAGATACCTTCAAGCGCGCCCGCCCAGCCCATAATCCGCTGTTTGGTATCTCCCACGGCGGTGAGCAGGATTTCTGTGCCATGAAATGCGCATTGAATGAGTTCATATTGATCGTGCGTACAGTCCTGGAACTCATCCAGAAATACGTGGCTATAGGTCTGCCGAACGGCGTTACGTGCCATGTCGCTCGATTGAAGAATGCGAACCGCGAGAGGGACAAGATCCCTAAACTCAATTGTCGTTAGATGGACCCGTCGCTCCCCGATCTTGAAATCCGGGTTGAGCGCGTCTGCGCCGGTGAGCACCGGACGGAAATGATCGATTAGGCGCTTGCCGAATGCGTGAAAGGTGTGGCTATCGAACCGTGAAGCCATTTCAGCGCCGCATCGACGCCGAACCCGTTCCTTAAGATTCGCGCTGGCATCGACCTTGAATGAGATAGCGAGAATACGCTGCGGATAGCGGCAGGTCCCAGTTCGAAGCAAAAAGTCCGCTCGCTGTGCGAGCATCTCCGTCTTGCCAGCACCCGGGCCCGCGGTTAAGGCGAGACTCTGCTTCGTTTCACGGGCGGCCTCAAGTGCATTCGGCTCGAGCTTAAGTTGGTCCGCGGGGAGCCATTGGTCCGGCGTCATCACTCTGGAAGCTCCGCGAGCTTCTTCTTTACGTGCCCAATCAGGCGATCGAGAACACCGGGTGTAGAAATGCAGGATTTCTCGTAATGGACCCGCCCGGTTTCGGGTAAATGGACCCACCTTGCATGGGTTACCGGCGGAGCCGCGGTTTGAGAGTTCTACGCGTCCTTTTTCTTTGAGGCAAGTTTTCTGGCTTTGACGCCTCGATAGGTGTCGCCGGTGATGTTCACGGTGAGCGCGGAGTGTTCCAGGCGGTCCCGGATGGCGTCGAAGATGACGGTATCGGGGATGACCTCGTTCCAGTGATCCACGGGGAGCTGGGACGTGAAGGCGATCGACTTATCGATGGATCGCTCTTCGATGATCTCGCACAGATCTTGGGCTTCGGTCGCGGTAAATTTCCGCATTCCCATCTCGTCAAAAATGATGAGATCGAACTTGGCGAGTTTTGCGCGATACCGAAGGTAGGCGCCGCTCGATCGGGCAATGGCGAGGTTCTCCTGGAGCGCGGTGATGCTCATGTAGAGCACCGATTTGCCGCTGGCACAGGCGTGCAGGCCAACCGCCTGAGCGATGAACGTTTTGCCGACACCAGTTTCGCCGATGAGTAACAGAGGACGGGCGTCGTTGAGCCATCCGAGCGTGTAGATTTCCTTTATTTCCGCCTTCGTGATGGAGCGTTTCGCGGTGAAGTCGAAGTCCTCGAACGCGGGACGCACGGTGAACTTGGCGGCTTTGATGCGATTGACGGTTTTTCGTTCTTGACGGTAATCGGCTTCGGCCTGCAACAAGATATCGACGAACTCGGAGTAGCTGATTTTATCGCGGGTGGCATCGGCGAGGGTTTTATCCAAGACCGCCAGCATGCCGAGCATGTTCATCTCGGCCATGTGGTTCTTGGCAATCGATATACTCATAGCGGTAAGTTCTCCTTCGCTGCAGTCGATGGGATGGAGGGTTCGTCAGTGGCCTGCAGCGCGGTGCCGCCAACGTACCGGAGGAAGGGATTACCGGGTCGGCGCACGATCTCGCGGACCGGTTGGGGATTCATGGACTGTTTGCGCGCCTGCTTGAGCAGCTCCTGGAAGTACGGCGTGCGGATGCGGTTGTAGCGGCGCATGGAC
>JBKQPD010000091.1:0-4893 GCA_052145175.1 Binataceae bacterium (SeqCode)
ACCCGCTGATTTCCCTGAGTCCGGCGTGCGAAAAATTTCTGCCGTTATCATCGATACCTTTCCCAATAAGGTGATACCGCTGCTCGCAATCAGGCGCACCGCTAGGTTGCCCAATTTCCTCAAGCTCTACACCCTTTCGGACGAACCGTTCATACCGGGAGCCGTGTTCCACAGAATTGAACCGATCCGGTCGCTGGCCCACTACAGCGACATCGCTCTCAGAGTGTTACCCGAGGTAGTCGAAGAGGATCATTTTCTTTTGATCCAATGGGTAGCCGGCGCTCTCAAACAAGAATTTGGACCCTGATGTTTAAACCAACCAAAGGTAGTTCCCTATGAGCATACCTCCCACCGATGCACCGCCACCTCGCAAGGATATCGATTTTTCGCTGAATCCCCGCATTCTATTGATGGCCGTTGGCTTGATGGTCATTGCTTGCTGGCTGGCCTGGTACTTTGTATGGCGTCCTTTCCCGGTCGATGGCGCCATCCCTCGTTACACAAAAGCAGATCACCTGAGCGGCCAACTGGTGTCCGTTGGCTCGGATACTCTCGCTGACGTTATGGTGTTGTGTTCGAGAGGATTCATGACGATATATCCCGATGTCACCGTTCAACTCGAACACAAGGGCTCCGGGACGGCTCCGCCCGCTTTGATCGATGGTAGGTCTCAACTCGCACCCATGAGTCGACCCATGACGGGCGAGGAGGTAGCCGCATTCGAGACCAAATACGGCTACAAGCCCACCTTTTATCGGATAGCCCTCGACGCCCTCGCCGTCTATGTGAACAAGAGCAACCCCGTTGGCGGAATGACTCTGCAGCAAGTCGACGGAGTATTTTCCAGTAGCCTGAAACGAGGAGGTCCGTTGCTTGAAACGTGGGGATCCCTCGGCCTCGCGGGAGATTGGGCCAACAAGGCAATCACCCTTTACGGTCGTGATAACGTTTCTGGAACACGTCAATTTTTCAAGGAGCATGCCCTCCAAAACGGTGACTTTAAGGCGACCGTGCATGAGGACATCTCGGAGTATGTCGTGGAATACGTCGCGAGCGATCCGTCGGGCATTGGGTATAGTGGAATCGGCTGGAAAACCGCGCTAGTCCGCGCGGTTCCTCTCGGAGAAACCACAGGCCATTTCGTGGAACCGACCTACGAAAATGCCCTTGACGGAACCTATCCATTGGCTCGTTTTCTGTATCTCTATGTGAATCAACAGCCAGGCCAACCACTGGATAGGCTGACTGGTGAGTTCATCAAATATGTTTTATCCCACGAGGGCCAGGAGGCGGTCGTCCAAGCAAAATTTTTTCCCCTTCCCGCAAAAATTATTACCGAAACCCTGAGTGGTAAGAATTGAACTTGCCCACTTAAATCGCACCTGCAGGGCGCCCTGCAATCTCAGGTGTTGGCGGCCAGCTATTGGCCGACATAAATATCCTCGCGAAAGCTGTGCATTAGTCGAATGCTGACCACCAAGGGCAACTAACGTGCTTGTGCGGGGGGTGGCCCCTTTTTTGAAGTGGCGCCAGTAATTCATGCGCACACCGGAACCTCTGTTAACGGAATTTCCGGCCACTTTCGCGGAGCGACAGCTTATCAGTATCGGCACACCGCGCTAACCTATTGGCATTCCGTCACCAGGAGTCACTCAATGTTCACTTATATTTGTCTGGGAACCAATGATCTCGATCGCGCCGTTCGGTTCTACGATGCAGTCCTCGGTGCGCTTGGTATCCAACGGTGCATCACGGGTGACCCGGAGATGGACCGTACCTTTGCGGGTTGGGGAACCTATGCGAACGGCGGTGCCACCGAGATCGCGCTCTGGGTATGCAGCCCTTTCAACAAGCAGGCGGCGACGGCGGGCAACGGCACGATGGTGGCCCTGGGCGCGAAATCATGGAGCGAAGTCGAGAATTTTCATTCTGCGGCGATTGCCGGCGGGGGAACATCCGAAGGTCCACCCGGTCTTCGGCCCCAATACAATGCGGATTTCTACGCCGCCTACGTCCGTGATCCCGACGGCAACAAACTTGCCGCGGTCTGCCGTGGCTTCACCACTCCTCGTTGATGAGCGCCATTAAGTTAACGGGTGCGAGCGTCGAATTGCGGGAGTGCATCAAGTTTTCGCGCGGCGTGCCGTTACGACTCATGAGATGTGAATTTGCCTTGAACGTCGATCAGCATCCCTGTCCGACGCCATGGCTCACCGTGAACCCTGAGGAATTCGTGAATGACGGTCGCTAGAAAGCTCGCAATGCTGCCTGTCGTGGCGCTGGTAGGCATCCTACTGATTTCCGTGGTGCTGATGCACGACATTGGGTCTGTCTATCATTCGGCCAGCTATGCGAACGACAACTCGGTCCCCAGCTTGCTCGCTTTGCAGAAATTGGACTCGAACTTCGTCGGTGTGCGGTTGAACGTTTGGCAGCATGTTGCGACGCCGGATGCGGCGGGGATGGCTGCGGCCGAAAAGCAAATGGCCGCGCGTCGTCAGAAAGTAGACGAAGCGCTCAAGGAATACGAGGCGCTGGCCGCGGATGCGAAGGATAAAGAGATGCTGGCGGCCGATCGAGCTGCGGTCGCTTACTACGACACCATCGTGAACAAGGTCATTCCTCTATCGCTGGGCGGACACAAGGCCGAAGCCATCGATGTGCTGATGGGGGTAAAAGCACAACTCGCCAAGTCGACCGATGCACTGAACCAGCATCTTCAATACAACGTGGCGATGGCGGCCTCCGCAAGCGCGGCAGCGGCGCGCACGCGGCTGTCCGCGATAACGATGGGTGTTCTGCTCACTTTGGCGACCGTGGGGGTCGTCGGTGCAATTGGGTTCGTGATCTTCCGGCAGATCACCCGCCAGCTCGGCGGCGAACCCGCCGATGTAGCGCAAGTCGCCAACAAAGTCGCGAAGGGCGATTTTTCGAGCCCAATAGAATTACGCGCGGGCGACACGACCAGTCTTTTTGCGACTGTCGCCCAGATGCAGCAAGATCTCAAGGCACGCACCGAGGCGGATCGCGCACGAGCCGAAGCGGATCATGCCCGCGCCTTGGCGGAACACGCCGCGGGCGTCGAGAACGCACGGATTCGCACCGCGTTGGATCGGGTATCGGCCGGTGTTACGCTGATCGATACGAGCGGCAAGATCATCTACATAAACGATTTCGCTGCTGATATCTTTCGCACGCATGCGGCGGAATTCCGCAAACAGGCTCCGCAGTTCGACGCGCAGCGCATCATCGGTAGTACGTTCGAATCCTTGCATCAAGGATCCTTGCAGCATGTCAATCGGCTCGTCGAGCTGTCCAATTCCCAGACGGAGGAACTGAAGGTGGGCGGGGCTACGCTGCGCGTCATCGCGACTCCCGTAGCCGAATCCCGGGGCGATCGCGTTGGAACGGTAGTTCAATGGATCGATAGGACCCAGGAAATCGCGGTCGAGCAAGAAGTGGCGGCGATGGTTGCTCAGGCAATCGCAGGCGATCTGACTGCGCGGGTCCTGGAGGACGGCAAACAGGGCTTCTTCAAGATACTCGCCGCGGGCATGAACAATCTGGTTATCAGCGTTGCGGGTGTGATTCGCGCGATGTCGCAGGCGGCAAATGAAGTGCGCACGGGCGCCGATGAGATTTCGCGGGGCAACTTGGATCTAAGTCAGCGTACCGAAGAGCAGGCGTCGAGTCTCGAGGAAACGGCCGCTTCGATGGAACAGATGACCGCGATGGTCAAGAGCAACGCCGACAACGCTGCCCAGGCCAACCAGTTGGCGGCAGCGGCACGCCAACAGGCGGAACGAGGCGGCAAGGTGGTGGGCTCGGCGGTCGCTGCAATGAACGAAATCAACGTCGCCAGCAAGAAGATTGCAGACATCATCGGCGTCATCGATGACATCGCCTTTCAGACCAATCTGTTGGCATTGAACGCCGCCGTGGAAGCCGCCCGTGCAGGCGATCAGGGCCGCGGTTTCGCCGTCGTCGCCTCGGAGGTGCGCAACCTAGCCTCGCGCAGCGCCGACGCAGCCAAACAGATCAAGGGCCTGATCCAAGATTCGGTGGCCAAGGTCTCCGACGGCACACGGCTGGTGGACGAGTCCGGAAAGGTGTTGGGCGAGATCGTCACCGGCGTGCAGAAAGTCACCGACGTCATGGCGGAGATCGCCGCTTCGAGCCTGGAACAAGCATCGGGCATCGAGCAAGTCAATAAGGCGGTGACCTCGATGGACGGCGTGACGCAGCAAAATGCAGCGCTGGTGGAAGAAGCCTCGGCAGCGGCGCATACACTGACCGAACAAGCGGCGAACCTGACGGAGCTGATTGCGAAGTACCGATTGGATGACCAAGCCGCAGCTGCGCAGCCTCCCGCTGCGCGTCCCGTTGCACCGCAAAGCGCCGCCGCGCAGGCCACCGAACGCCGCGCTGCGAATCGGCCATTTCGCGGTAAACGCGAGCCGAAGCCGCAGCCGGACCCCCTACCAAAGCTCGCTATGGGCGGCGACGACACTTGGCAGGAGTTCTAAAGTATAAGGGCCTGTGCCGGCACAGGCCCTTACCATTCTCCGCCTCCGGAGTCATTGGATGACTTCCCGGACAAAATGCTTCCGAGAAGGCCGCCTACGATCGCTCCACCGACCTTGAGCGCAAGGTCTGTGCCTAGATCACCGCCGGAGCCATTCCGATTTGAGTACTCATCCTCCTGTTCGATTCGCGAGACCACCCAGTCGAACTTGCCGCTGGTCACGGCCGCCTTGCAGTACCGGCATTCGCCGATCTGCGTGAGCGACACGGGTGCGCCGCAGCTGGGACAGGTGTTTTCCAGCGTACCTGGCTTATTGGTTGTCGCTACTCCGATGGAGCGCTGAAACGTCCAGTCCTCGGTAAACGGCT
>JBKQPD010000092.1:0-3289 GCA_052145175.1 Binataceae bacterium (SeqCode)
CGCCTCTTCGGTTCGACCGAGTTCGCTGTAGATAACCGCCAGACCGGGGCGCCAGGTGTCGGCCTCGGTATTTTGTTCCACAAACATATGCACCATTGGCTCAAGCTCTTTGAGTCGGCCACGTCCCCGTTCTAAGGCGAACATCTGTAGGCCAAACAGGCCAGCCGCGACGTTGTCAGCCCGCATGCGCTGGCCAAGCTCGAAGGCGAGCCGAGCCAACTTTTCGCTCTGCTCGAAGTCACCGCGCATGAGCGCCCTTGCGGCCCCAACTCCTGCTATGACCCACTGGTTGAACGGTAAGTGCAGCGGTTCAGTAGACCTCGTCCAAGCCTCAATCTCGGTGTCGGCCGCGACTACATCACCCAGCTCGATTAGGCAGATCGCCAGTTCGCTTTGAGCTTCGGTCAATTGATCGCCAAACAGCGGAGTCTGTCTGGCGATTGCAGTCTCAACGAGCTCAACTCGCTCTTTTGCATAGGCCAGGCGGCGCTCGAGGTATTGCGGCCCTTGAAAGGCGTAGAATGCCCCGTCCAGAGTCAGTTCAAGCGCGTCTGGATGGTTGAGGCGTCGTGACATAGCAATCCCTTGCTCGGCATACCCAATCGCTTGTGCCTGTACGCCTGTGACTCCCAAGGCGATCGCCAGGCCACCCAGAATTTTGGCTCTGAGCAAACTGTCCTCTGGACCGACCCTCTCCAGCGCGCCGCGGAGGAACCGCAGTGCTGATTCACCCGATAGCCCGACCTGAAATGCCAGGCGGGCGAGTTCCAGAGCCGTCTGGACGACGCTCTCGGTCGCACCCAAGGTCTTAGCAATCTCGATGGAACGGACGAATGTTTCCTGGGCCGTAAGCGGTTCACCCGCCCTGCGTTGCTCCCGACCTAGCGCGAACAAAAGCGAACAGCGCCGCGCCTGGTCGATTGGCTCGGGCAGCCGGTCGAGCCAGTCCAACGCCTCGCTGAAATGAGCGATCGCTTCCGCATGGGCCGCGCCCGTCACGGCTTGCTCCCCCGCCAAACGCAGATATTGGACCGCCTGAAAACCTTCGCCCGCTTCAGTCCAATGGCGGGCGAGGACTTCCGGATGGGTCGCCTTGAGAATTGGGAACTTCTGATCGATGGTGCGCGCGACGATCCGATGCAGTTCCTTGCGGCGGGACTTGAGCAAGGCTTCGTAGGCGGCGTCGCGGATCAGCGCGTGCTTGAACTGATAGGCCGCTTCCGGCGCGATGCCGCGCACGTATAGCAGTTCAGCGTCGGTCAGACCGCGCAGCGCGCTTTGCAGGTCCGCTTCGGCGATCGGATGGACGGCGTGAAGCAATTCGTAGGAAAAGTCCCGACCGATTACCGCCCCAACCTGCATAACCTCCTTGGCCGCTCCCAGCCGGTCCAACCGCGCCATCAGCGAATCGTGCAAGGTAGCCGGGATCTCGCGTTCGAGAAGCTTGGCGTTGCCGCTTTCGAGCACCGCTCGCGTTAGTTCCTCGACGAACAGCGGCACCCCGCCGGTACGCTCGACCAGCGTGGCGATGGTCGCATCGGATAACGAATTCTGAGTAGCCATTTCGCTTACGATCGCACGCACGTCGCGAACACTCAGCCGGTTGAGAGTGACCTGCATGTGATGTGCACGTTGCGGCCACGGCGGACGAAATTCGGGTCGTACCGTGTACAGAAGCAGTAGGCGCGCGGACGCCCCCTGTTCGACCAGTAACTGGATCAGTTCTAGAGTCGAAGGGTCGGCCCAGTGCAAATCCTCCGTTGCGATCACCAGTGGTTGCGCTTTTGCCGCGCCCAGCAGCCAGGCGACCAAGGTCGCCAGCAACCGACGGCGCTGCTGTTCCGGTGACAGCGACAACGGCGAATACCCAGGCGGCAGCGACAGGTTCAACAATGGCGCAAGCAGCGGAATCGCCTCCGTGGGCGCGAGACCGGCGGCGGTTAGCCGGGCCGCAAGTTCCTTCAACGGATCAGCGGCCGCTGTGTCACCAATCATCTGCCGGAGTATCTCGCTGATCGGATAAAAGGGGGTGTTCTGGAAGAACGCGCCCGCCCCCGCTTCGATCCAGGTGTGAGGCGCCCCCGCGATCGCTTCGTGAAAGCGCTGCGCTAGACGCGATTTGCCGATGCCGGCCTCACCGATAATCGTGACGACCTGGCCCTCGCCCTCGAGCACGCGCTCCCAGCGGCTGCGCAATGAGCGTAGTTCATCTTCGCGCCCGACGAACGGCGTCAGTCCCCCCGCCACGGTCATCGCTTCGAAGCGTCCGCGGACGCCGCTCGGCCGCACCACGCGATAAAGCGGCACCGGCCGCTCGATTCCCTTGAGCGTCTGTGCCCCGCGGTCCTCGACAATGAACAACCCGGTGACCAGTCGCTGCGTCGCTTCCGAGATCATCACGGAGTCCGGATCGGCGGCGGCCTGCACGCGCGCCGCGATATTGGCCGCATCGCCGAACGCATCGACCGCCTGTCCCGTACCAATCCCAACCACAACGTGTCCCGAATCGATGCCGACTCTGACCGCCAACTTTGCGTGCGCGGGTTGCTCATTGAGCTGCGCGATGGCGTCGAGAATCGCCAGGCCGGCGCGGGCAGCGCGCTCAGCGTCATTGTCGTGGGCCGTAGGGTAGCCGAAGAATGCCATAACACCGTCGCCGACGTACCTCGCGACCTCGCCCCCAAAGCGCGTGATCGCCTCGGCCGTCACCTGCTGGTAGCCCGCCACCGTCGCGCGCCATTCCTCGGGGTCGAGCTGCGCCGCCAGCGTGACCGAACCGACCAGGTCGCAAAACAGGATCGTCAGATGCCGCCGCTCACCGGCTATTGCAGGTGTCTCGACCGGCGTCGCCGTTGAGACAGCAGAGCTGAGTGGCGAACCTAGGACCGTGCCGCACTCGCCACAAAAGCGCTTGCCCGCCGGATTATCGCTACCGCATTGCGGACACAGATTCGCTAGCGCCGCGCCGCATTCGCCGCAGAATTTCTTGCCCGCTGGATTTTCACTCTTGCAATTCGGGCAGCGCATCGACTCTCCTGTCGACATACGGATCACGCTGGAGGTGCAGCAAGTCCTCTCACCTACGCGCGCCGTCCGATAGTCGCGGCGCAATGCTTTCCCGCGACTTTGGCTATCTAGGCCGGTCCGCTGGACCGGTCGACTAACGGCGGCCTGTTCGCGACAGCGGCGACGCGCTCCTCGAGTCCCCGCATTCCGAGTCGGCGTGCAGTGGCCAGCGCTGAATCGAGCAGGGCGAAAGCCCGGTCGCGATCACCCGCTAAGTTCCTCG
>JBKQPD010000093.1:0-5043 GCA_052145175.1 Binataceae bacterium (SeqCode)
GTCTGCCGACCGCTCGTAGCCACGCCCACACATATTCCATAAGACGCACCTCCGCGCCGCGACATTCAGTCGCGCGTCAGAGATGTAACACCGGCATTGTGCGTTAGTCAAGCCCGGCATAATCGCCTTTGGAAGCGTGTACGCCCTACGTTTCTAAGATGAAATCGTTTGTTCCCGAAATCACGGACAGAACGGTGGAGGCTGCCTGCTATTTGCTCTTATCGCAAGCTGTGCAGAATGTTCACGCGATTTTGTTGCTGGCGCCGGAGGGATTCCACCACCAAAACGTAGAGTTGCTTCGCGGTATTCGTGAAGCGATTGATTTAACCGTTCTGTTTATGTGTGAGGGACAAAGCGGCACGCATCTAAAGAAGTGGTTCGGCGGGGAAATCATCAGCAATGACGTGGCTCGACGGGCGCTAGATAGATTTATAAACGACGCTAGAACCGTATCGCCGGTCGCCGAAACTAAGGCGGGACTCTACGCTGGCTTTTCACATTTCTGTCATATGTCATATATCGGTCTGCTTGAATCCATCAATCCTTTTTCCCGCGACTTTGACATTTCAAGAGGCGCCGGTCTCCATTTCTCATCAGCCACCAGGCTTTCGGGCGCCACCGCGCAGCTGCGATCAATGGTGGTAGCCCTCAAGCAATTTTATGCCTCACACGGGGATCGAAATTCTTTTAGAGAACTTGACATAATTTATCGCCTTTTCGGCAGCGCGGCTTGAACGACGCAGACGCAGACGTCGACCCCAGAGTGCCCACATCAGCTAGCCTATTGACACGGGTAGCCTATACCCGCCCCTCCGCACTACAATAACTACTGTGGACTGGCTGTTCTCATGGGAGGTTACGAGTTTTGTCATAGCACTATTCATATCAATTGGGCTGGGCGTCCTCGCCCTGAATGACTTTCGGCTAGCGAAAATATGCTTCTTCTTGGCGACAGCCGACGCGTTGAGCAGCGCCGTTATGTGGGGGATGAACATGACGTTATCACCATGGTTGACAAACGTCATCGTATTCGCGGTGACGGGCGGTCTGGGGGTCCTTAGCCTCCAGTCTTTCAGGTATGTGGACGGGAAGGAGCCTACCCATCTTGAATCACAACCACAAATACCAACGGCAGTTGAAATCGCAGACGAAATGCGTAAGCAGAGCCAAACAGAATCAACTTTAAGAGCCGACTTGGAATATCTGTTCTTCGGGCTAGATGCTCTCTACTTCAATTATATCAACCGTTCAAAGGACACTGCCGAAAAGCCAAAATACTGGTTTGCAGGCCTTGACCTATCGCGTCCATACTTCCCTCCTAATTCAAAAGAACCAAACGGCTTGCCAATCATGACGCAGGTTCAAGCAAGTGATTTCTGCCGACCGGGCGACATGCAGGGGAATGTGGAGGTACTGAATACCCAAATGGCTAAGTCGCACGTACAGAGAGGGGACAAGCTTTGGCTAGCCGCATTTATAACGTGCGCGAATTGTGCAAAGACGCGAGCCTATTATGTCTACTTCGAGGTTGGGAAAGGCGGTTGGTACGCGGAAGCGCCGGACTCCAAAAAAATGGAACTTCCCGCACCATTCGCTCGTCCCGTTTCCGATACCGAAATTAAGGCTTACGCTGACAAATTGGTCCCAGTAAGTTCGAGAATTACTATCCCGCAAAGGCTTCCATAACTTTGGCGTGGACGGTCGCTCGGCACAAATTTCTGACCGACCCCTCTTATCGCTCAGTTTCGCCCTGAACAGAATCGTCCAAGAGCAAGGAATAGAGTTCTCGCAATTGCTCTGGTGAAAAGAACCGCCATATTCTGTCAGCAAGCGCTCTCGACTTCCTTGTTGGGTACTTTATCCAAGCGCCGCCACAAATTGTTCTCAAAAGCGCCAACGCCGACTTTTCTGGAACAGTGATCTTAAGCAAGCCAGGGTCGCCTGACCGCTTGATAAGCGTAAAACGCCAGCCCGGATCGGATGGATACGGCGACGGCTTGACCGGAAAGTCGATCTGGTAATTCCTCAGCCATCCATGAGCGTCGTCTTCGGTCATCATTGCCATTTGCAAACTATCATTTATCGCCCGTGCGCTGGAACCGAATCGAACTCCCCAGAACCGTGACAGTACCGTGACAGTAGGTGACTCGTTAGGTTCTATATCCGAGAAAAACTGCTTGAATTTATTGGTTTTTTTGGTGGGCAGGGGCAGAATCGAACTGCCGACACGAAGATTTTCAGTCTTCTGCTCTACCGACTGAGCTACCTGCCCACCGCGAGGACTCGAGCGAGAATCCGCGAGACTACCGAACCCGAATTATACGCGCAAGGCCGGATTCAGGCACGCATCCGCACCCGATGACGCATTCTGCTGAGGCGACCCTCGCGAGCATTCCGCCGGAGGCGGCGGGGACAACGCCCCGCCGCCTCCGCGAATTATCCGCGCGATTCGGTTGCCGCTGCGCGCTAGCTCAGCCCGTAAACCTTCGCCGCGGTCTCGCGCACGATCTTCGCCCGCTGTTCCGCCGGCAGTGTGCCGAAACGTTTCGCCACGATCTCGCGCGAGCGCGGAAAGGTCGCCGCCGTATGCGGATAGTCGGACGACCACATGATATTGTCCGGACCGTAGCGCTCCAGCGAATCGACAAAGACCGGGTCCGCGATGAAGGTCGCGTAGACCTGCCGCTTGATATACTCGCTCGCCCGGAGCGGCAGCTTCAAACCACCCATCGGCCCCAGGCGGTTCTGAATGGTATCGAGCCGATACATGAAATAGGCCATCCAGCCAACGTCATTTTCGGCCGAGACCACGCGCAGCTTGGGAAACTTCTCGAGCACGCCGCCGAATACCAGCACCGCGATCGACCGCTCGATCTGATGGTGCAGCGTGGCGAGCGAGAGCAGGAAGCTGCGCCCGCCAACCGGATCCGCCCCCGTGCCGGCGCGCGCCGTCAGGATGTGCAGGGAAAGCGGCATGTTGAGGTCGGCCGCCGCCGCCCAGAAGGGCTCGTAGGCCGGATCACTGTAGGGCTTGTCGGTCGGCGGCTCCGCCCAGATCATCGCCCCGCGCATCCCTTTCTTCGCGATCCGCGTCAGCTCCGCGACCGCGCCCGGAATGTCCTCGAGCGTGATCAGCCCGAGCGGCACCAGCCGGTTGAGGTCGTAGGAGCAATACTCGCAGGCCCAATCGTTAAAGGCGCGGAACAGTCCCGCGCGCAACTCGGCGTCGTCGAGCCCGAACAACGGCATCCCCATCGAGGTGTAGATGACCTCGGCGCGCACGCCGTCGCGGTCCTGGTCGGCGATGCGATAGGACGCGTCCCAGACGCTCTTGGGCGCCTGGTCGAAGGTTTTCTTGGCGTGCGCGGCCAAGTCCTGCGCGGGCACGCCGGCGCCAAAGAAGCCCGCGACCGACATCGGCGTGATGTTCTCGCAGACGAACCATTCGCCGTCGCGGCCGTTGAGCCCCTTGACCGTATGCGGCGCGCGGTCGCGGAACTTCCGATCGACCCGCTCCGCCCACATCGAGGGGGGTTCGACAAAATGGGAATCAGCCGAAATCAGAGTTTCATCAGCCATTACGGATACCTCCTTCAGGGTTCACGCCGCCGCTCAAGGCGTCCGGTCGTGACACTTTACGACCACTTTGTGCTTGAGCTTCTAATAGCCCCGCTCCGGCCAATCCGCAAATGGACGCGAGCGTTCGTGCGAGGCCCGCCGGAGCTGAAGGTGATTCCGTATTTTCGTCGAGCGCGCCCGCGAGGCGCACCACGTCAGTCGCGACGCACTCCGTCGAGCATCGCCCACAACGCGCCGAGCGCCTGCTCGGCGGCGGCCACGACGGCGGCCTGTTCCGGCGCGGTGGTCGCGCGCTGTTCGATCAGCGCGGCGCCCGTGCGCGCGTGCTCGACGTCGGCCTCGCGATGCACGCTGAAGAAGGCCAGCGCATGCTCGTCGGTTATCCCGTAAAAGCGTTTGAGGCCGTCGATCTTCGCTTCCGCCACCGCCGGCATCTGCGACTCGTAGACGTACAGCGCGGCGAGCCCCGCGGCGAGCGTGCCGGACTGACTGAGCCCGGTGAAGGTCGCGACCAGCTCGCGCGTCGCCGGATGGGGCAGCGCGTCGCGCACCTCCTCGCGGGCCACGCCGACCCCCTCCGCGAAGCGCATCCAGAGCTCCGGATGGTTACGGTCGCCGCGCTCTTCCTCGATCAGATTTTCCAGCAGAGCCTGACGCGTCGGCAGATCGTCGCAGCGCGCATGGATCGCGCTCAGATAACGCGGGAACGCCTCGACGTGGCGATAGTACTGGGCGGCGTAATCACGCAGCGCGGCGCGGCTCAGCGTGCCCGCCGTCCACTCCCGGTAGAACGGATGCTGCAAAAGATGACGCGCGGAAACCATCGAATCGAGCTCGGCGATGATGCGATTGACGCCCATGAAGACCCTCCTGTCCGAATCTGGCCGCATAAGTTAACCGATGCGCCCGCGCGGGTCGAGGCCGGCACGCGGCATATCGGCTCGCGGGTCAAGTTTTTGTTATGGATTAGGTCTTTTCTGTCATTCCCGCGCGTCTGGAGGCTAGCGGAGCCGCAGGCGAAGCGAGCAGGCGAGTCTGCGAGCTGCGTCAAAGCTTGTCTGGCGCGCGAAGGAATCCCGGAATCTTGGCGGGACCAACACCGAACGACCGCAAGGAGCATGGTTATGGAGTAGCCGCAATGGACTTCGTGCCCGCATTGGGGCACTAAAGCGGAAAGACCCGGGATTCCTTCGCGCGCCAGACAAAACAGACGCGCGGGAATGACAAACAATTAGTTAGATCGTGCGTGAAATGGGCGATCGACTCGACCAACTATCACATATTGCCGGACAGTGGTATCTACATATCGCTTATGATTAACGTAACCAAAGGCAGCGGCAATGTGTTCCGCGACCTCGGTCTGGCCGACGCGGACCTCCTTCAGGCCAAGGCCGATCTCGTCTATCGGATCTCTAAGCTGATCGAACAACGTGGCCTGACGCAACTCCAGGCGGCCGATGTGCT
>JBKQPD010000094.1:0-5774 GCA_052145175.1 Binataceae bacterium (SeqCode)
GTCTGCCGACCGCTCGTAGCCACGCCCACACATATTCCATAAGACGCACCTCCGCGCCGCGACATTCAGTCGCGCGTCAGAGATGTAACACCGGCATTGTGCGTTAGTCAAGCCCGGCATAATCGCCCATAATAGGGGAGCAGCGCCTTCAACGCTTCAAGGCTGTCGCCCTGAATGAGCATGTTGGACGTTTCGGATTCACCGGCACTATGCGTGTCATCAGCTTCGAGCAAGCGATAAGGAACCGTCTCGGCGGCTCTTAGGTGTTTATCCCGGCTAAAGCGCTCCTGTCGCAAGGCTAGAGGCGATGAATGTTAAGTTGACCACATAATCGACATTTTACATTAACGAGCAGGCGCGCCGAAGGATTTCCTCGATCTCGCGCGGTTCACGACCCCGGGCGGTCTCAGCCAGATTATGCGTTAGCGGCCAACGCGATCGTCATCGCTCAATCGCGCGCAAAGCAACGCCCCGCAGGCCGCTGGTGACAGCGGTGGCCGTTAATCGAGGTCGTGTGATACACGCGGAGTGCATACCGCGAGCTCTTGGCCCGTGCGTATGGTCAACGCTGGGGGGCCCAATGACGAATATCCCGCGCGGTGTGGCGCTTTTGCGCGATCCGCAACTGAATAAGTCGACCGCCTTCACTGAGTCTGAACGCGAGGCGCTCGGCCTGGTCGGCCTCTTGCCGGAAGGGATCGATTCCGCGGAAACCCAGGTCACGCGCGTGCTTCATCAATTGTCGCACAAGCCGAACGATCTGGAAAAATACATCTACTTGTCGCAGTTGCAGGATATGGACGAAACGCTCTTTTACCGCGTGCTGATGTCTGACCCGGCGCGTTTCCTGCCGCTCGTCTACACGCCGACGGTCGGCGAGGCCTGCGAGAAGTTTGGCCATATTATCCGTCGCCCGAAGGGCCTCTACGTGTCGATCAAACGGAAGGGGCGCGTGCGGGAGATTCTCCGCAACTGGCCAAGGCGCGACGTGCGCTTCATCGTGGTGACCAGCGGGCAGCGAATTTTGGGACTTGGCGATCTCGGCGCGAACGGTATGGGCATCCCCGTCGGTAAGCTCGCGCTCTATACTGTGTGCGCCGGCGTGCCGCCGGAGGTCACCCTGCCCGTGGTGATTGACTGCGGAACGAACAACGAAACCCTCATGCGCGACCCGCTCTATCTGGGCCTGCGCCAGACCCGCCCGACGGTCGCGGAGCTGGACGAGTTTGTCGAGGAGTTCGTCACGGCGGTCCAGCGGGAGTTTCCCGGCTGTTGTATCCAGTTCGAGGATTGGGCCGGCACCGACGCGATCCGGCTGCTTGCCCGCTACCGCGAGCGGACGTGCTGCTTCAATGATGACATGCAGGGCACCGCGGCCGTCGCGCTGGCGGGGATCCTCGGTGCGCTGCGCATAACCGGCGGGAAGCTTGCCGAGCAGACGTTTCTCTTCCTCGGCGCGGGCTCGGCGGCGCTCGGGATAGCGGCGATGTTGACCGAAAGCCTCGTGCTGGAGGGGCTGTCGCCGCGGGAGGCCCACGCACGAATCTGGTTGTTCAATAGCAAAGGGCTGGTGGAATCCAGCCGCAACGATCTGGCTGATTTCCATAAGCCGTACGCGCATCCCCACGTCCCGACCAGGGATTTCACCGGGGTGATCGAGTCACTCAAGCCGACCGCGATCTTCGGTGTCAGTACCGTCGCCAAGGCTTTCAACCAGGGCGTGATCGAGGCGATGGCGCGCGTCAACCGGCGCCCGATCATCTTCCCTTACTCGAATCCGACCTCCCACTCCGAGTGCTCGGCGGAAGAGGCGTATCGCTGGTCGGAGGGGCGGGCGATCTTCGCCAGCGGAAGTCCTTTTCCTCCGGTAAGCCTCAACGGTAAGAAGTTTGTCCCGGGGCAGGGAAACAACGTCTATATCTTTCCCGCGATCGGGCTGGCGGTCTACGCGACCCGCGCGCGGCGGGTGACAGACGAGATGTTTATAGCCGCCGCCCGGGCGGTGTCCGAGCAGGTGACCTCGGCCGAGCTCGACGAGGGGCTCATCTATCCACCGCAGGCGACCATTTTCAAAACTGAGTTATATGCTGCCGAACGCATAGCGGAGATAATTTTCGCGCGCGGCCTTGCCGGCGTTCCCATCCCGGCAGATATCGGCCAGTTCGTCAGGTCGCAGACCTACAAAGCCGAGTACCATCCGCTCACGTAGCTGACGTAAGGGAGCGTGGCGCCCCCGGCTCCCCCAAGGGTTTCGATCCTGGCGTGCGGTCAATTATTATGGGACGGCCGCGATGCGGCATTCGGAGGCGATTTGGCGATGACGCTCGAGCAGATCGATTTGACTGACCTCGATTTTTTCATGAACGGCGACGTGATGGGCGCCTTTCAGTTGCTGCGTGCCGAGGATCCCGTGCATTGGCAGGAAAAGCGGCCGGGCCGCGGCTTCTGGTCGTTGACCAAATTTGAAGACCTGCTGACCGTTTATCGCGACGCGCAGGGTTTCATGTCAGGCAAGGGCGTGACCCTGCATTTCGGGGAGGACGAAACCGATAGCAGTGGGCTTGGGCAATCAATGATCATGGCTGACCCGCCACGGCATGCGAAGATGCGCATCGTCCTCAGCCGGCGCTTTACGCCGCGCGCGGTCGCGCCCTTTGCGGACCGGATTCGCGTCATCGCCAGTGGGATCGTCGATTCGGTAATCGAACGGGGCGAGTGCGACTTCGTCAACGATATCGCGGCGAAGCTGCCCACCGCCGCGATTTGTGATCTGATGGGGATCGACCGCGAGCATTGGGGCCTGATGTTCGCGATCACCAACGAAACGATCGGCCGTCACGATGAGGAATTCGCGCGCGGGCGCAGCGGACGGGAAACCGTGATGGACGCGTTTGCGCGCGCGTCGCGCTTTTTCACCGAGTTGGCGGCGGAGCGTCGCCGAAATCCCGGCGATGACCTGATCAGCGCGCTGGTCAGCGGTGAGATGGCCGGCGAGCCGCTCACCGAGGCGGAGATTATTGCCAACTGTTACATCCTGATCCTCGGTGGACAGGAGACCACGCGCAATGCGATGTCAGGTGCGATGCTCGCGATGATCGAGAATCCCGCCGAGCGCGCGAAGTTCGCGGCGAATCCCGCGGCGCCCGCGGCGATCGAGGAGTTTCTGCGCTGGACGTCGCCGGTCACCAATATCATGCGAGTGGCCACGCGCGACGCCGAGATTCGCGGCAAGCAGATCCGCGCGGGGCAACGCGTCGTCCTGTGGAACCTCGCGGCGAATCGTGACGAGGAACAGTTCGCTAATCCTGAGCGCTTCGATGTCAGCCGGTCGCCCAACGATCACGTGGCCTTCGGCTATGGCGAGCATTTCTGCCTCGGCGCGAATCTGGCGCGGCTCGAAATGCGCATCATGTTTGATGAGCTGATGCATCGGACGGCGGACCTCGAGCTGGCCGGTCCGGTCGAGCGGCTGCGCTCGAACACGATCGCGGGGATCAAACGGATGCCGGTGCGTTTCAGGGCGGCCAAGGTCGAGGCGAGCGGCGTCGCGGCGCTTTGAGGAACTTGTGGGTAACTCTGGGGACGATCTGTCGACAAGTGTCGTAGAAAAACTGGCGAATATTTGTATTCCTTCTTCTCGTTCTGTCATGCTATAAGTTGGTCTAATGATGACATGACGAAATCTCAATGAAATGCCGCTCGTCCGCATATGCCGCCCGACGTTGATTCAGCCTCAATGACTCCTCCCGCGCTCCATCGCTATGCGATGGTCTGTGTAGGCGCGACCTTGTGCCTGATCTTTATCGGCGGGCTGGTTACTTCGACCGGCTCGGCGCTGGCGGTGCCCGACTGGCCGCTCGCGTTTGGCCATCTGATTCCCAAGCTCGAGGGCGGGGTGCGCTTCGAGTACGGCCATCGCGTCGCGGCGGGAATCGTCTCGATCCTCACGCTTGGGCTCGCGGTGTGGACCGCGCGCGTCGAGCCGCGGTGCGCGGTTCGCCGGATGGCGGCCGCGGCGTTCGCGCTGGTCATTTTCCAGGCCGTGCTGGGCGGCGTGACGGTGCTGCTCGAGCTGCCGCTCGCGATCGCGGTGACGCACGCGGCGACCGCGCAGGCCTTTTTCTCCCTGATCGTCGCGATCGCGGTAATTATGAACCCGAGTTTCGCCTCACCTTGGCCGAACTACGCTGAGCGTCCGATCTCCTCGACGCTGCCGGTGCAGGCGGTAGTGACGACGGTTGCCATCTACCTCCAGATTCTGCTTGGTGCCGTGATGCGCCATCTGGGGGCGGGCCTTGCGATTCCCGACTTCCCCCTGTCCTACGGCCGGTTGGTGCCGCCGCTCGATTCAGGCTTCGTCATGATCAATTTTGCCCATCGCTGCGGAGCCTTGGTTGTCACACTGCTGGTCGTTTGGACGGTTGCGCGGGTGCTGCGCAGCTTCCCCGGCGAGCCGCGCCTCCGGCGGCCGGCGGGCGGGCTGCTCGTCCTCCTGATGCTGCAGATTACGCTTGGTGCGCTGACTATCTGGAGCGGACGGGCGGTTCTGCCGACTACCGCCCACGTCGCCACCGGCGCGGCGGTGCTGGCCACCAGTCTGGTGCTGACGATCCGGCTTTATGCGCTCGGCGCTTCCAACGTCTATGCTGAACCGGCTAGATTGCACGGATCACAGGCGGTAATCGCCGGGCCCGGGGCAAGCGCGTGAGTTATCCGACAGCAGCTATAGAAAACCGTTTCGAACTGGTGCGCGAGCGTTTGCTCGTCTACTACGAATTGGCCAAGCCGCGCGTGCTCACGATGATTCTGATTACCGCGTTGGCCGGCTTCTACATGGGTGCCGGGGCCGATTTCGAGGTCGCCGCCGCGCTCCGGATGCTGTTCGGGGTCACGCTGGCCGCCGGCGGTACGCTCGCGCTCAATCAGTACATGGAGCGAGTTACGGATGGCATCATGCATCGCACCCGTAATCGCCCGGTACCGTCGGAGCGAATCACTCCCGCCGAGGCGTTGTTCGTCGGCGTACTCGCGACCGTGCTCGGTATCGCGCAATTGTGGCTCGCGGTGAATCCGCTCGCGGCGTTGGTGACCGGCACGATCAGCGTGCTCTATCTCGGCGCCTACACGCCGATGAAGCGCTACACCTGGATGTGCCACGTGATCGGGGCGGTGCCCGGCGCGTTGCCACCGGTGATCGGCTGGGCGGCGGCGCGTGGGACGCTCGCGTTCGAGCCGTTCGTGATGTTCGGGATCATGTTTTTCTGGCAACTGCCGCATTCGCTTTCGATCGCGCGCCTCTATCAGGCTGACTATGCGCGGGCCGGCCTGTCGCTATTGCCGCGGGATCGGGAGTGGGGCAATCCGGCGAGCGTGCTGATGCTGGCGGCGACGATCACGTTGACCATATTCGGGATGTTGCCGGCCTGGATGGGCTTTGCGGGCAAGATCTACTTGCCTATCTCGGTGCTGCTCGGTGCGGTGCTGCTTGGTTATGCGTTCGCGCTCGTCCGTGGTACGACCACGGCGCGCCGCGTGATGTTCATTTCACTCATCTACCTGCCCTGTGTGCTGCTGGCGATGGTGCTCGACAAGGTCTGACCGTTTGTTCCTGCAATTGATGCCGTGGTTGCTTCCGCGCAAGGGACAAATCACATTGCTCGCTCGCTCCACCCAGACCGACGCTGCTACTTTTGCGACTACAAGCCCCGCAAGTCATTCTGAGGAGCGCTGCGCGACGAAGAATCTCGTTTCGAGCATCGTGCCGGGATCGAGAT
>JBKQPD010000095.1:0-33837 GCA_052145175.1 Binataceae bacterium (SeqCode)
GGATTCTTGACGCAGCTCGCAGACTCGCCTGCTCGCTCCGCGCGTCAGCGCGCTCCGCTGACTTCGGATTCTTGACGCAGCTCGCAGACTCGCCTGCTCGCTCCGCGCGTCAGCGCGCTCCGCTGACTTCGGATTCTTGACGCAGCTCGCAGACTCACCTGCTCGCTCCGCGCGTCAGCGCGCTCCGCTAGCATTTAACGACGCGTGAGCGCGCTCCGGATATCCGCCGCCACCGTCGCGGCCGCGACCTCGGTGCCGCCGTAATGGTGCAATTCGTGGCCGTCGGCGCCGATCAGATAAAGCTGGTCCACATGGGTCAACTCATCGCCCGGGTCACCCTCTGGCACGCCATAGGTCTGCAGGATGCGGGCGACCTGTTCGCGCTGCCCGGTGAGAAAGACCCACCCCGGACCGACCGTGCCTTGCGCCTTCGCATAGGCGGTAAGTTGCGCGGGGCCGTCTTCCTTGGGGTCGGTCGTCACGGAGACCATCGTCACTTTGGTATTGAAGGACGGATCAAGCTCCTTGGAAACGCTTTTCATCTTCGCCGTCAGTAGCTGGCATACACCCTGGCAGGAGGCGTGAATGAATCCGACCAGCACGGGTTTCCCCTTAAGCGCCGCGAACGAGACCGGATGGCCCGCCTGATCGACCAGCGCCGCGTCAGGCAGATAGTTGGTAGCCGTAGCTGATCCGGGTTGAACTTCCGTGGCTCGCGCGATGAGTGGCGGGCTGAGCAGTGCAATAGTCAGAAGCGCGCACGACGCGCTCATTCGCATCCAAAAAAAGCTCGCCCGAATCGTCGATCCGGCTGTGCGCGTCGATTTCGCTTTCATGACTGCTCTCCTCACTTTACCTTGGACGCACCTCGCGGACTCGTTTGTTCGCTTCGCTTGCGCGCCGCTAGTGGACCCATCGCTACATATTCTTCTTCGCACTTTCCGCCGCGATGTAATCGGCCTGGCGAATTGCCAGGGTTACAATCGTCAACGTTGGGTTCTCGCCGCCTCCGGTCGTGAACTGGCTGCCATCCGAGATGAACAGGTTCTTTATATCATGGCTCTGTCCCCATTTGTTACAGACCCCGTCGCCGGGCTTCTCGCTCATCCGCGCCGTGCCCAGGTTATGGGTGGAGGGATACGGTGGCACCGCGATAGTTTCGGTCGCACCGACCGCGTTGTAGATATCGGCGCCCCGCTTGAACGCGTAATTCCGCATCGCAAGGTCGTTGGCGTGATCGTCGTAATGCACGTTCGGGATGGGCAGGCCGTATTGGTCTTTCTCCGTGGGATGGAGCGTGATGCGATTCGTCTCCTGCGGCATATCTTCGCCAACGATCCACATCCCGGCCATGTGATCGAACTGTTCGAGCTGACGCGTGTAGTCGCGGCCCCACGCGCCGGGATTCAGGAACGCCGCCGCAAACGGGAGCCCCAATGAGATAGTCTCGAATTCGAACCCGCCCGCGAAGCCGCGTTTGGTATCCAATTTCGATTCGTCGCCGATATAACCCGCCATCACGGTCCCGCGATACATATGCACCGGCTGCTTGAAGATTCCGTAAACCGATCCGGTGGTATGGCGCATGTAGTTCTTGCCGACCTGCCCGGACGAATTAGCCAGTCCGTCGGGAAAGCGGGAGGAATGTGAATTGAGCAGCAGGCGCGCCGTCTCGATCGAATTGCCCGCCACACAGACTAGCCGGGCGCGCTGCACGTTGTGTGCGCCGGTTTTATCGGCGTAGAGAACGCCGGTCACTTTGCCGCGGTCGTCGTGGATAATCCGCAGCACTTGTGCCTGCGCGCGCAGATCGAGCTTGCCGGTCTTCTGCGCCTTGGGGATTTCAGTATACAGCGTCGACCATTTCGCCCCGGATTTGCAGCCCTGAAAACAAAAACCCAACTGCCAGCAGGCTGAGCGATCGTCGCGCGGACGGCTGTTGATCGCCATCCGGCCGGTATGCACGGTCTGGTATCCAACGCGGGTCGCGCCGTTATACATCACCTTGAAGTTGTTGTTGCCGGGCAGTCCCGGAATGTCGTTGGTCCGGGTCACACCCATCTTCGTTTCGGCCTTGGCGTAATAAGGCTCGAGTTCTGCCAGCGTCAGTGGCCAGTCCAGCAGGTTGGCGCCGCTGACGTTCGCGTAGGTGCTCCTGGCTTTGAACTCGTGCTCCTGGAGACGCAGCGACGCGCCGGCCCAGTGCGTCGTGGTGCCGCCGACCGTCTTGCAGGTCCACGCCGGCAGATTGGGAAAATCTTTCGCCACCCGCCACGAGCCGGAAGTGGTACGCTTGTCGAGCCAGGCAAGCTGTTTGAAGGCCGGCCATTCGTCGTTGACGAAGGTCGCCGAGGACTGATGCTTGCCCGCCTCGAGCAACACCACCTTGAAACCCTTTTGACACAGCTCGTTGGCGAGTGTTCCGCCGCCCGCGCCCGACCCGATAATGACAACGACGCTGTCGTCTTTGAGTTCGTAGAGATCCTTTTTCGCCACGGTCGCTATCCTCGGGCCGGCTTGGGGCTCGCCGTTTCCGGTGGGTCGGGCAGCCAGTTCAGATCGTTGAAGCCATGATGGATATAGCCGCCGAACGGGTATGACGCGCCCGGATAGCCGAACTGCTTCCACACGTCGTGATTGTTGTAGAGCGACACGATCGCCGTACTCTGCACCTTCTGGAAGAACGGCGAGGTATCGATTTTGGTCAGGACCGCGACCTGCTCGTCAGGGGCGAGCGTGACGAATTTCGCGGCCTGCGCCTGGTCGAGGCTGGCGACGCCGTCATGCAGCAGTTTGGCGGTCGCCGGGGTCGCGGCGGCCTCGTGGTCGAGATCCTCAACCACCTTCCAGTAGTACGAATCGTTCAGCCGGTCATGCGGAAAAATCTGCCGCGCCATCTTGAGCAAGGTGGCGCCCTCGTGCTGATCAAGTGCCGCCAGTTTCACCGCCTCGCCCGCGGCGTAACCGACCACCGTCACCCCCGAGGCCGCCGCCGCGGCGGTGCCCGCCGCGACGATCGCTCCGCGCTTGAGGAATTCCCGTCTTTTCATCTGCTTTCCCGTACCGTCACCAAGCTCACTTCACTTTGCCAAGTTCGCGCACGTGCGCGACCAGCGCCTTGACGATCCCCGGCTCGTCTTCAAGGTCGGGATTCGCCGCCATCTGATCACTCAGTCCGACCGCACCGCCACCTTCGACGATCGCTTTTGCAATCTGGTCGTTAGTAACTGCTTTTTGCCAGTCCCGCTTATGAAAGTTGATCGGTCGGGGTTTGAGCGCCGCCGCGCCGGGTCCGTCGCCGCGCCCCTCCATGCCGTGACAGGGCGCGCATCGTGATTCCCAGATTGCCGCCGCCTGCGCCTTGGCTTCCGCGCCGGACACGGCGCCGCTCGCTGGTGCGGCGGGCGCCTGCGCGAGCAGCCGACCGGGTGAAACGAAGGTGCAGAGAACGGCAAGAATCGCGGACGAGCTTAAGCGAGCCAGACGGGCTGACATAACCGGTAGGAACTCTCCACGATGCCTGCTATGGAATCAGGACCGCGCGTCCTTTGACCGCGCCGTTCTTGAGATCCTGCAAGGCGGCGTTGGCGTCGCGCAGTTGGTATTCGCGCGTGGCCAGCTTGACCAGACCGCGATCGGCCAAGGCCATCAGTTCAACCAGATCCGGGTAGGTCCCGACGAGATTACCCACGATAGTCTTTTCGGACACGATCATGTCCATCGTGGAGATTTCGACTTTACCGCCGTAACCCACGATGTAGTAGTAGCCGGCGTTGCGGGTCATCGCGAGGCCGTTACTTACCGAGTTGCCCTCACCCACGAAATCGAGCACCGCCTCGGCGCCGTTCCGGCCGGTCAAATCGAGCACGCGCTCGACTTCATTACCGTCCGCTTTGACCGCGTAATCGGCCCCCGATTCCCGCGCGAGGTTCAACGCTGTATCCGAGCGGTCAACCACGATAATCGACGGCGCGCAAAGCGCCCTGAGTGCCTGAATACCGATATGGCCCAGACCGCCCGCGCCAATCACCACGGCGTAGTCGCCGGGCAGCAGATGGCGCGATGCTTTCTTGGCGACGTGATAGGCCGTGAGACCGGCGTCGGCGTACGGAGCGACGTCCTTGGGAGCGAGCGTGCGCGGCAGCTTGATCACGGCGCGTTCCGCGGTCTTGAGCAGCTCCGCGTACCCACCGTCGGAGTCGATACCGGGAAAGGCGCCACCGGCATGCATATCGTTTCCGCGCCTTCCCGCCAGCGTCTCGCCTTTGCTGAGCAACGGATGGCAAATCACCGGGTCGCCGACCTTGACCGTCTCGACCGCGCTGCCGATCGCCTCAATCCAGCCGGCGTTCTCGTGCCCCATAATGTAGGGCAGCTTGACCGGTACCCGGTCGCGCCAGAGACCCTCGATAACGTGCAGGTCGGTGCGGCAGACACCGGCCCCGCCGACGCGCACGATGATGTCACTCGGACCCTGAATCTTCGGCTCCGGAACGTCCTTGTAGACGACGAAGTCCGGCCGGCCGAGACTGGTATCGTAGCTCTCGAGTACCGCTGCTTTCATACGACCGCCCTTGCTCCCGGCCTCGCCTCAAGGGAGGTATTGCGCTTGGAATTCGGTCGGGATCAGCACCGATTTCAGATTGATGATATCCTCGCGACCCTGGCCGTCGGTGAAACGCAACAGTCCCCCGATCAGTTGCTGCGGGTCGTGCAGCGGGATCAGACGTTCCTGGTCAAAAACCGGGCCGGACATCGTCAGCTTGACGGTGCGCTTCTCGCCGGGGGCGATCGGTCCACTGGGCTCCACAAGGAGCGGCAACACATAATCGGCCGGACCGGCCTTGGCCAGCGCGTCCTTGTCGCCGTTGACGAACGACGCCATCGCCATCACGTAGCTGTTGAGCGTCAGCGGACTGGAGCTGTGATTCGTAACTTCCGTATTGATGACGAGCGTGTCGGTGTGCTCGTCGAAAGTGGCGCCGGTCGAGCGGACGGTCGCCATGTGATCCGTTGGCGTGAGCGATACCGGAGCGAAGCGATCGGTCTGTTGCGGCAGACGCACCGGGTACTTCGACGCCATCCCGACCCAGCCGACTACCAGCATCAGGATCGTCAGCCCGGCTAGGATATCCATCCAGAAGTGATCACGCGGCGTGATCAGACCGATATCGGGCGCATCGTCATTGATCGGAAGTTGCGCGGTGACCGCGAGCCGGGTCACGGTCCGCTTCGGCACCGTCCAGTAAACCATCCAGACCATACCGATCAGGAAACCGGCAAACGACCACCACCAGACGAAACTTCCGCCCAGGGTTTCGAGGTCGACGGTCTTGCCTGACAGCAGCGATACGGGAAACGCGAAAGGCTGGCCGCCCGATTCGACCGTCACCCACTCGCCCGGTCCGATCAACGTGCCTGTTCCCTGAATCGCGATTCCCGGATGGACGTGCCACTGACCCGGGCGCCGTCCGAGCATCACCATCTTGTACTCGTAGGTCCCGCCTTTTTCGACCTGAATCGAACCAAAGTCCGGGTCACCGTTGACCACGCGATCAGTCAGGGCGAACACCGGCCCCGGCACGACCGGCGTAATGTAGGCGGTCGTCGGCGGATCGAGCGTATAGGGCCAGGTATCGAGGATAGTCAGTTTGCCGGTAATCGTAACCGGCTCCCCGACCTTGACCGAAGTCGGCGAAATATGAACGTCGTAGAAGGCAACCGTCAGGTCCTTGAGGAATGGCTCGTCCGCCGCTTCGCCGTGGGCAAGCGCCCGGCCGGGCAAACCCGCGAGGCCCACGACCGCAAGCGCGAGGAGCGCTGCGATTTTGATGAATTGTAAGGTAGACCGTTCTCTCACGCTTCTCTCCCTCGAACCTGAGCGGCGCGTAGTTACTTCGCGGTGCGACCCGCCATCTTGCCGGAAGACCTGCGCTCGTCGTCACGCGGACGCGCAGGCCATAAGGTGATCAGATAGTAACAAGCGAGCCCGAGTCCCACCGCGATTCCGACCGGGGGACCCATCTCGTCGGGACCCGCCATCCCGCCGTGCGCGTGGGCGACACCAGCTCCGATCACAAGCCAGAGCAGCGCCACGATTACGCCCCGCACGAGGCCGCCCATCGATATCATCTCGCTACCTCCCGAACCGGCCTAATAGGTTTTGATATATTTACCGATCGGCTTCACGGCCAGATAACGGCCAATCAATTGGCCGATCCAATAGCCGAGCACCGCGAGCGAACCGCCAAACACGAGCGATACGTACTGCGTCTCACCGAGGAAGCTGCGCAGCGCGCCGCGTTCGATATGACGCATGTACTCGGGGGTCTGCGACCGGATGTACGCGATGCCCTGGACATCGGAGACCGTCAGGACGTGATGCATGAACACGGCGGGCTGCAGATAGGGCGCCAGCGGAATATAGTTGAAGCCCCAGACCAGGATTGCCCAAATGGGCCCTCCGATCAGCGATGTCAGCACGAAGCTGCGGGTTTTCATCAGCAGCCAGTCGAGGATAATCGCGGCCGGGACGGTCGAGATCGGCCAGACGAAGCAGAGCGGATAGCCCTCGGCGATGTGCCATTGAAAGAAACGCCCGACCCAGCTCGCCAGAAAGAGGCATACGCAGGTATAGGTCGCACCCGTGGGAAAGCGCCACGCGACCCACTGAATCCATTGCAGCGCCGACGGTATGATAATCGTCGCGAAGGCGGTAACCACGGGCCACCACTGCGGATCTTTCCAATCGGTCCAGAAATCCCAGTCGCCCGCAAAGAGCAACTTGGTGATATCCGCCGCTCCGCCGACAACGAAGGCCGCCGTAATCCAGAAGACCGCGTCCCAAGTCCGGTCGATCCATTGGTACTTGGCATTGAGCAGGTCACGCAGCTCGAGCCGTTTCTGACGCTCCGCCGCGGTCATTCCTGTGGTTGCAGCCGCCGCCATACTCTCTCCTGTCGCCGATCTACGAGGTTAACTGTGTCCTAACGCCCGCCGGCGGCAGCCGTTTGTGCCGGAATCTCGACCGTGCGCGCTTCGTTCTCGATACCGTAAAGGCGGAAGATCGTCTCGCCCCACACCGCGAACATCCCGCTGGCGAGCCAGCCATAAGCGACGAAGGGCCAATGGAAGGGCACCGAGAAAAACTCCTCGGAGAGCCAGAGGCTGTGGCCCCACTCATTGAAGGCGACCTGCATGAACTCCAGCACCGCCGCCATGATCAAGAGAAAAAACGACCACGGAAAGCCTTTTTTGATGGAGTAGAGCACGGGAAGCCGGTATTGGCCGTAAAGATAAGCGCCGATGGCCAGGATAATCGACAGCGGAAAGAAGAAGTAGAACATCGGGATGTGCGTCGGCGTGAGGGCTGTGTCGCGCACCATGGTCTGATGCCACGCGCCGTCCCAGTTGGGCCAGAAACTCGCCTCGATATAGAGCGAGAGGCTGGTCGCGCCGATGATCCCCCAAAGCACGACGATTCGCCGCACTTCCTCACGGGGCGGAATCGGCTGCCCCGCGAGCGCGCGGCCGGTCCGCATAATCCATCCGTACCAGATACCGGCAAACAGACCGAGCGAAATCAGCTCACCCCAGAACAGGGCACGATAATGCGTGGTAAAAGCGTGCGTACTCGAATCCAAGCCTATGAGCAGCGCGTATTTATAGTCGAATACCCACAAAAACAGATTGCACGCGAGCAGCACCGCGCAACTAACGAACAGCGTCTTCCATCCGCCCCACCAGTCAGTCGGACGCCCCGCGTCCACCTGTGCACCGTAAGTCGCCATGTTTTACGCTCCCACTTGCAAAGATAGCCGACAAGATAAGCCGACAGTCTGGGGTTATATCTGATTCCTGCCGATCGTCAACAGTAGCGCGGGGAATCTTCGACCTGGCCGGCGCGCGGGAGCGCTGCTCCGCCCCCGGATTGCGCACCCGCGCGCCGAGGTATAAGCTAGGTGCAGTAAATGTTATGTCTTCGACTTATTGCGGTCAGTTAAAAACCGCCTTTTGTTCTCGATCCTCTATAAATTCTTTCAAACTCCGGCCCTATGTCGCGCTAAGCCGCTAAAGGATTCGCTTGTCGTTTTCCGCCTTTACTCTATCGCCTGAAATTCATCGTTCGATTCGTGACCGCGGCCATCATGAGGCCACGCCGATTCAGTCCGGCGCTATCCCGTTGATTCAGACGGGCTGCGACGTCGTCGCCACGGCGGAGACCGGCAGCGGCAAGACCGCGGCCTTCCTGATTCCGCTGATCGATCGCCTGCATCTCGAACCCAGCTCGGGCACCGCGATGCTGGTAATCGAGCCGACGCGCGAGTTGGCGGCCCAGGTCGCCCGCGAGTTCCAACTGCTCGCCCGCCATACCAGGCTGCGCGCGGCGGTAATCGTCGGTGGGGAATCGATGCGCCGTCAGCTCGACGAGATCAAGGCGGGGGTGCAGGTGCTGATCGCCTGTCCGGGACGCCTGCTCGACCATCTGGAACGCGGCAGTATCAAGCTTGACCGGCTCCGCGCGGTCGTGATCGACGAAGCCGACCGCTTGCTCGACATGGGTTTCATGCCGCAAGTCCGCCGCATCATGAAACTCGTGCCGCGCGAACGCCAGACCCTGATGTTCTCGGCGACGATGGGCTCGGCGGCCGAGATGATCGCGCGCGAGTTCCTGCATGATCCGCAGCGCGTGAACGTTGGCGATAAAGCGACGCCGCCCGCCGCGATCGTGCAGAGCGTGTGCACCGCGACCCACGCCGACAAGGAAGCCATTCTGGAGGCGATTCTCCATCGCCCCGAAGTCGAGAGCGCCATCGTCTTCACGCGGACCAAGAGCCGCACCGACCGGGTGGCGCGGGCGCTCAAGCGTCACGGGGTCAAGGCGATCCCGATTCACGGCGATCTCTCGCAAAGCCAGCGGACGGCCGCGCTCGCCGGTTTTCGCCGTCGCACCTACCGCGTGATGGTGGCGACGGACGTCGCGGCGCGCGGACTCGATATCCCGGGTGTCTCGCACATTATCAATTTCGATCTGCCCGACGAGCCCGAGAACTATATCCATCGGATCGGACGCACCGCCCGGGCCGGGCTGTCGGGTTGCGCGATTAGCCTCGTCACCCCTGAGGAGCGTCTGTCACTCGGAAGGATTGAACGCACCCTGGGCATCAAGCTCGAGCGCGAAGTGGTCGAAGGTTTCGATCAGCCTGAAATCACGGCCGCCAAGCCCGTCAAGCTGTACAGCTCCGGTCGCGGAAGGCGCAACCGCCCGCGCTCGAAGTGGGCCTGAACCGCTAAGAAAGCTCTGGACAAGCGAATGCTTTAGAATCGCTTCGCGTGGGTCCTTCGACACGGCTATCGCGTTTTGGCCGCGCCTCGCTGACTCGGCCGCCCCCTGGCTCGCCGGCTGAGGATGATACTGCTACTTATTCTAACTATAAACCCCTTTTTGTCATTCTGAGCCCTTCGTCGCTGCGCTCCTCACGGGCAGGCTCCGTCTGCGCGCGAAGCATGCCCTGAGGCTTTGCGAAGGGAATCTAGCGGTCTCTTATGCACGATCCCGTAATCGGGGATTCTTGACCGTCCTCATGACATGATGGGGCTTGTGCAGAGCTTCCCTAGCGCAGCGCTGGCGCTCGCCCGAAGGCGAACGCCAGCTACTTCGTGCAATCTTCAGCTCAGCTTGGTGGGCGCTGGGCGAGTTCGATAAAATTGCCGTCCGGATCGCGGACGAAAGCGACCCGCGCGACCGTGCCGAAGGTCTCCGGCGCCACCCCCACCGTCGCACCCGCCGCGGTCATCGTCTTGAAAGCCGCGTCGCAGTTCTTGACCTGGATGGTGATGTAGCGAATCCCCAACGCCGCCATCGACTTCACCACTTCGAGCAGATTCGTCATCGGCGCCGGCTTGACCGCGCGCGCCAGCGGATGACGGAAGGTCGCGAAGATGGTCTCGCCAATCTTGTAGCGATGGCCGCCGATGCCCGTGGCTTCGGCCGCCTTGGTATAGAACCCGTCAAAGCGTTCGACGTCGCTCACGCCCAGCCGGACTTCGAGCTGGGTCACGTCGTCGCGGCCCGGCGGCACGACCTCAATCGTGTTGCCGTCCGGATCGCTGATCGCCTCGGGCTGCGCAACCTTGTCCGTCGCGATAATCAGGGTCTCGTAGCCGCCCGGATGGCGCCGCGGCAGCGGATCGCGCGATTCCATCAGCTTGATAATCGAGCCATTGGCGACGTAACGATGCTGTTTGAAGCCGCCGCCCACCGGCATTACCGACTCGAACTGCAATCCCAGGTTTTCGCCATAGAAGGCCTTCATCGCATCGATGCGATTAGTAAAAAGGCCGACATCGACTTGCGGTCTGTTGAGCTCCATCAGCTTTGCGCACCTCCGTGCTCGCCTCGCGTGTGTTCCACCTTGTAGTCAATCGGCAACGGGCCCGTCAAACCGCACTTTCGTGTCGCTCCGCCATCTGGCGCTCCGCCATCTTAAGAATCTTGACGCAGCTCCAGGGGGCGGAGTCCACGAGGCGCGGCCAAAATAAAACTCGCCTGCTCGTTCCGCTTCGCTCCACTAGCTCAAGAATCTTGACGCAGCTCGCAGACTCGCCTGCTCGTTCCGCTTCGCTCCACTAGCGTTCTACCGCCCGGCTGGACTAAAAGGTGAGGCAGGCCCGAAGCAATGGCCATTTAAACGTTCTCGCGAGGATATGATGGATTTCGCGCTCTCCCCCAAAGTCAAGGAGCTTCAACAGCGGGTCTCCAGTTTCATGGACCAGCACGTCTACCCGATCGAAAAAGCGGTCGAAGACGAAATGAACACGCATGGCAAGGAACACATCGAGCCCGAGATCCTGAAGCAAGTCCGCCGCGCGTCCAAGGCGGCGGGGTTGTGGAATCTCTTTATCCCCGACGAAGAGTATGGCAAGGGGCTCAAAGTCGCCGAGTACGCGCCGCTGTGCGAAATCATGGGCCGCAGCCCGATCGGGGCGCGCGCCTTCAACTGCATGGCGCCCGATACCGGCAACATGGAACTCCTGATCGACTACGCGACCCCCGAGCAGAAAAAGCAGTGGCTGTCACCCTGTCTCGAAGGCGAGATGCGCACCTGTTTCTCGATGACCGAGCCCGAGACGCCCGGCTCGGACCCGACCCATCTCGCGACGCAAGCCGTGCGTGAGGGCGATTACTACAATATCAACGGTCACAAATGGTTTACCTCGGGCGCGATCGGCGCGGGCTTCGCGATCGCGATGGTCGTGACCGACCCCAAGGCCGAACCGCACAAGCGCGCCAGCATGATGATCGTGCCGACCAACACTCCCGGCTTCAACCTGGTGCGGCCGGTCTCGGTGATGGGCCATGCTGGCGGCGGCGGCCATTGCGAGATTATCTACAAGGACTGCAAGGTGCCCGTAACCAGTCTGCTCGGGCGCGAGGGCGACGGCTTTGCGCTCGCGCAGGCGCGGCTCGGTCCCGGCCGGATTCATCATTGCATGCGCAATATCGGGGTCGCCGAACGCGCGCTCGAGCTGATGTGCAAGCGGGCCAACACCCGCTTCACCCACGGCAGCCTGCTGGCCGACAAGGCCAACGTCCAGCAATGGATCGCCGACTCGCGGGTCGAGATCGACGCGACCCGGCTGCTCGTGATGCAGGCCGCGTGGATGATTGATACCGTCGGCAAGCGCGAGGCGCGCCAGGAGATCGCGCTGATCAAAGTGAAGGCGGCCAACATGGTGATGGAGGTGCTCGACCGCGCGATCCAGTTGCACGGCGCGTTGGGGGTCAGCGACGACACCCCGATCGCGCGCTTCTGGCGCGAAAACCGCGCGATGCGGATCGTCGATGGCCCCGACGAGGTCCATCGGATGCAGATCGCGCGCCGTGAATGCCGCAAATGGCGCTAAACGCCCAGGGAGCCCAGCTATGAGCGTCCATAGCGACGACGTTAATCAGCCGCTGCCCGAATTCAGCGAAGTCTCGGCCGAGGAACAGCTCGACTGGGATAAGCTGGTCGGCTACCTGCGGGCGCATCAGGTGCCCGGCGCCGATCGACCGCTTGAGGTCAAGCAGTTCCGTGGCGGCCATTCCAACCTGACCTATCTGCTGCGCTTCGGCGACGAGCATGAATGGGTCGTGCGACGGCCGCCGTTTGGACCGCTGCCGCCCGGCGGTCACGACATGGCGCGCGAATATCGCGTGCTGTCGCGGCTGTGGGAGGCCTTCCCGCGAGCGCCGCGCGCGATCCTGTTCAGCGACGACGCCTCGATTATCGGCGCACCGTTCTTCGTGATGCAGCGTAAAGCGGGCTTCACCATTCCCAACCGCCGCCCGCTCGATCCGCTGATCAAGACCGATCCGGCCACCTTCCGTGCGATGTCGGAAGGCTTTATCGACGCGCTCGCCGACCTGCATCGGGTCGAATACCCCAAGTTCGGCCTCACCGAGCTGGGCCGGCCCGAGGGCTTCCTCAAGCGGCAAATCGCCGGCTGGATGGATCGCTGGGAAAAGGCCAAGACCGACGAAAATCCGCTGATGAACAAGCTCGGCGCCTGGTTCCTCGACCATATGCCCGCGCCGCAGCCACCGGTCTTGCTGCACAACGACTTTTATCTCCATAACGTGATGTTCGCGCCGGACAACAACGGCGCGGTGGTCGGCGTCTTCGACTGGGAGATGTCAACCCTCGGCGATCCGCTGGTCGACCTCGGGATCGCGCTGAACTACTGGCGTGATCCCGACGACTCGGCCGATCTGATCGCGCTCGCCGAGGGCCATGCCCATACGACCCGCCCGGGCTTTCTGACCCGCGACGAACTGGTCGCGCGCTATGCGCGCCGCACCGGGCGCGACGTCACGCACGCGGCCTATTACCGGGCCTTCGCGCACTGGAAAACCGCGACGGTCGTGCAGCAGATCTACGTGCGCTTCGTGCGCGGCCAGACCCATGACCCGCGCTTTGGCAGCATGGGCGTGCAGCCGCCGGTGCTGGCGCGGACGGCGGCGGAGGTCGTTGCGAAACTCGGCTTCAAGGCGTAAGCAAAGGGCAGTAGTTGTTCGATTAGCTGACTCGCGCCGCAATTCCGCGTGCATGGGTTGGTCTTTTCGCAATTCTTTGACTAAATTGTGCGTTTGACAGACGGAGGCGGAGCCGCAGGCCCCGCCCAGGGAGGATGTGCGGCCTTGCACGCAATCAATTACGAAGCTCCAACCACGGTCGATCAGGCGGTCAAACTTCTCGCCCGGCATGGGGAAAAGGCACGGACGCTCTGTGGCGGTACCGACCTGATTATCCAGCTCCGCGCGGGCGTGCGCCGGCCCGAGCATGTCGTCGATCTGAAGAATATCGCCGATCTCCGCCGGATTTCCTTCAGTATGCAGCACGGCCTCAAGCTGGGCGCGGCAGTGCCCGCGATCGAGGTCCACGAGAACGCCGACATGCGCCGGTATTATCCTGGCCTGACCGAAGCCGCCCACCTGATCGGCTCGCTCCAGATTCAGAGCCGCGCATCGGTCGGCGGTAATCTGTGCAATGGGTCGCCCGCGGCGGACACGATTCCCGCCTTGATCGCGGTCGGCGCGAAATGCCGGGTCGTCGGTCCCAAAGGCGAGCGGATCGTCGCGGCGGAGGATTTCTGCACCGGCCCCGGCCGGACCGTTTTGCAGCCCGACGAAATCCTGGTCGAGTTCCAGATTCCCGCCCCGGCGCGCCATGCGAGCGACGCCTACCTGCGCTTTATCCCGCGCAACGAGATGGATATCGCGGTGGTCGGCGTCGGCGCCGCCCTCACGCTCGATCTCGCTGACGACCGCTGCATCGACGCGCGTATCGCGTTGGGCGCCGTCGGGCCCACGCCGATCTTCGCCAAAGAGGCCGGCGCGGCCCTGATCGGCAAGAAGCTCGACGCTGCGGCGATCGAAAGGGCGGCGCAAGCGGCGATCGCGGCCAGCTCGCCGATCGACGATATGCGCGGCACCGCGGAATTTCGCCGTCACATTGTCGGCGTGCTGACCCGGCGGGTCGTCACGATCGCGGCCGAACGGGCGCGCACCGCGCAGAGCCGCTAGGCGGGCGGGTTCCAACGTCAACCGGCGCAACTTAACGAATCACGAAACGGCCGAGCTAACGCCCCGGCAAAAAGCTGAAGCAAAGAGAAAATGAGCAAGAAAACCGTTGTCGAAGCCACAATCAATGGCGAAACCATGGAGTTCCTCTGTGAACCGCGCGACTGCCTGCTAGAGGTGTTGCGCGACGAACTCGAACTGACCGGCAGCAAGGAAGGCTGTCTCACCGGCGACTGCGGCGCCTGCACCGTAATCGTCGACGGACGCCCCACCTGTTCGTGCCTGATGCTCGGGGTCGAGGCCCAGGGCAAGAAGATCGACACGATCGAGGGTATGGCCAGCCCTGCGGGCCTGCACGTCCTGCAGCAGAAGTTCCTCGAACACGCGGCCCTGCAGTGCGGCATCTGCACGCCGGGCTTTCTGATGTCGAGCAAGGCGCTGCTCGAGCGCAATCCCAGTCCAACCGAGGCCGATATTCGCTACGCACTGGCCGGTAATCTGTGCCGCTGCACCGGCTACGACAAGATCGTCCGGGCGGTCATGGACGCCGTGAAAACGCTCGCCGGTGCGCACGCGGCCTGACGATCGCGTAGTGGCGTCGCGTCGCAGGCAAGGCTTACACTCCTAACCAAGAGGTCAAGCGATGGCAGCTTCAACCAATGGCAAGACTTTCAAGGTAATCGGCACGCGGCCGATTCGCCATGACGGGTTCGACAAGGTAACTGGACGCGCCAAGTACGGCGCCGACTACGCTTTTCCCGGGATGCTGTTCGGCAAGATGCTGCGCAGCCCCTATGCGCACGCGCGGATCAAATCGATCAAGTTCGACAAGGCGCTGGCGCTGCCGGGCGTGAAGGCGATTATCACGGCTGCGGACTTTCCCGTGTTGCCGGACAAGATGGAAATGGCGGGTGAGGCGCCGGTCAATCTGGCCCATCTCTCCGACAATCTGATGGCGCGGGACAAGGCGCTCTACGACGGCCATGCGGTCGCGGCGGTCGCGGCGACCAGCGCGCATATCGCCGAAGAGGCGGTCAGGCTAATCGAAGTTGACTACGAGGTTCTTCCGCCGGTCATGACCGTGGAAGACGCGATGAAGCCCGGCGCGACGATTCTTAATCCCAAGCTCCGCAACAAGGAAGAGGGTGACAAGCAGACCAATGTCGCCACCCATATCCAGTTCAAGCGCGGCGAGCTCGAAGACGGCTTCAAAGCCGCGGATTTCGTCGTCGAGCGCGAATTCAAGACCGCGATGGTCCATCAGGGCTATCTCGAGCCGCATAATGCGGTCGCGATTTACAACTCCGACGGCAACGGGACCATCTGGTGTTCAACCCAGGGCAGTTTCGCCGTCCGCGCTCTGTCGGCGGCGCTCGTGGGGATGCCCGAAGGCAAGCTCAAGGTCGTGCCAGCCGAAATCGGTGGCGGGTTCGGCGGCAAGCTGACGGTCTATCTCGAACCGATGGCGCTGATGCTTTCCAAGAAGACCGGACAGCCGGTCAAGATGATCATGTCGCGGGCGGACGTCCTGCGCGCCACCGGGCCAACCTCCGGCTCGACTATCCGCTGCAAGATGGGCTGCACCAAGGACGGCAAGATTGTCGCCGCCAAGCTCTGGCTGGCCTATGAGGCGGGCGGCTATCCGGGTTCGCCGGTCGGCGCCGGAGCGATGACGATCATCGCGCCGTACAATATTCCCAACATGCTGATCGACGCCTACGACGTGCTGGTCAACCGGCCCAAGACGGCGGCCTATCGCGCTCCCGGCGCAACCAACGCCGCGATGGCCTCCGAGACGGTGGTCGACGAACTGGCCGACAAGTGCGGTATCGACCCGATCGATTTTCGTCTGCTCAACGCGGTCGTCGAGGGCAGCGCGCAGACCGCCGGGCCGCCCTACAAGCGGATCGGCTACGTCGAAACGCTCGAAGCGATGAAGAATTCGCCGCACTACAAGTCGAAGCTCGAGGGGCCGAATCGCGGCCGCGGGGTCGGCACCGGCTTCTGGTTCAATATCGGGATGTCATCCTCGGCCGTCGTGAACCTGCATGGTGACGGCACCGCCAGCGTGGTGATCGGATCGGTCGACGTCGGCGGCACGCGCGCCGCGCAGGCGATGGTCGCGGCGGAAGTACTGGGACTTGCCGCGCTCGACGTGCGTCCGTCGGTCGCCGATACGGATTCCATCGGCTACACCGATATGACCGGCGGCAGCCGAACCGCCGTGACCACGGGCGCCGCGGTCTTCGCCGCCGCCGAGGATGCCGTACGCCAACTGAAAGAAAGGGCGGCAAAACTGTGGGAAAAGAAGCCTGAGGAAATTGCCTATAACGATGGCGTGCTCACCACCGCCAGCGATCCGAGCAAGAAACTCACCCTGAAGCAGATCGCGGCGCAGTTCGCGCGGACCGGCGGTCCGCTGACCGGCCGCGCCAGTGTCAACCTGCGCAGCGTCGGACCGTCATTCGCCGCGACCTGCGTCGATGTCGAGGTCGATCCGGATACCGGCAAGGTGAAGATTCTGCGCGCAACCTGTGTGCAGGATGTCGGCAAGGCGCTCCATCCGAGCTACGTCGAAGGCCAGATGCAGGGCGGCACCGCCCAAGGTATCGGCTGGGCGCTCAACGAAGAGTACGTTTACGACGACAAGGGCAATCTACGTAACTTCGGCTTACTCGACTATCGGATGCCTACTTGCCTCGATTTGCCCGAGCTCGAAACGGTAATCGTCGAAGTTCCGGCGCCCAACCATCCGATCGGCTCGCGTGGCGTCGGCGAGGTGAATATCGTGTCGCCGCCAGCCGCCGTGGCCAACGCGATCGCGCACGCGACGGGTATCCGGATGGAAGTGCTGCCGATGTCGCCGCCGCGGCTGCTGAAGGCGATACTCAATAAGCGCAACGGGCGCGAATCACACGCGGCTGCCGCAGGCCGCTAAGTCCAGCATCTAGCGGAGCGAGCAGCCGAGCTTGCTCGCTCCGCTCAGAATTAAGAACGACCGTGCCGGAGGCACGGAACAGGGGCGCGCCAGTGGAGCGCAGCGGAACGAGCGAACGAGTCTGCGAGTCGCGTTGAGAAAAATGAGTCCGCAAGGCGCGGCCAAAGTCAGGTCGGCCCGGCCCTTTCTAACCCAATGGCTATTGTTGTTGTCCCAGCCCTGTTGCGTCCTCTCACCGGCGGTGAGGAGCGCGTCACGGTAACCGGCCGCAACGTCGGACAAGTGATCGACGACCTCGAGCGGCAGTTCCCCGGCTTCCGCGAGCACCTGCTCCAACAGGGTGAGTTGAAGCCCTCGATCGCCGTCTCGATTGACGGCGAGATGGGCACCGGCGGTCTGCTTGACCGCGTCAAAGATTCGAGCGAAGTCTTCTTTATCCCGGCGATCGGCGGCGGCTGACCTTGCCGTCATTGGCGGCTGATCCGCCGGTCATGAATGCGGCCCCGTGTGTGCGTCAGCACGCGCCGTGCCGTGAGGGGCTCAAACACAATGACCGATACCAACGGCAGCCTTAAGCATTCGCGAGTTATCGGCACCCGCCCAATCAGGCATGACGGCGAGGACAAGGTAACCGGACGCGCCAAATACGGCGCCGACTACGCCCTGCCCGGGATGCTCCATGGCAAGGTTCTGCGGTCGCCGCACGCCCACGCCCGGATCAAATCTATCAATATCGAGAAGGCGCAACGCCATCCCGGCGTTTATGCCGTTATCACGGGAGCGGACCTGCCCGAGGTCAAAGGCGTGATGGCGAATTTAGGTGAGTTGGTCGTCAACACGCACTACCTCTCGCTGAACGTGCTGGCGCGCGACAAGGTGCTGTACGACGGCCATGCGGTCGCGGCCGTGGCCGCGGTCAGCCGGCACATCGCCGAGGAAGCGCTCGAATTGATCGAGGTCGAGTACGAAGTGCTGCCCCCGGTGATGACCGCGGAGGCGGCAATGCGCCCGGACGCCGAAATCCTGCTACCGGAATTGCGCCGGATGCGGATGGCGTCGCGGGTCGATCCGGGGATGCTCGAAGGCCCCGACCAGCCAAGCAACGTTGCGGGCCATATCCAGTTCCAGCGTGGCGACCTGGCCGCGGGCTTCGCGGCGGCGGATTTTGTCGTCGAGCGCGAATTCCGCACAGCCGCGGTCCATCAAGGCTATATCGAACCGCAAAATGGGCTCGCCGTTTGGGACGCTCGCGATCATCTAACGATCTATTGCTCGACGCAGGGTTCGTTCAACGTGCGCACCCTGACCGCCAGCATGCTCACGATGGCCGAGGGCCAGATCCGCGTGGTACCGACCGAGATCGGGGGCGGGTTCGGCGGCAAAACCACCATCTATCTCGAGCCGCTCGCCGCAGTGCTCGCGCAGAAGAGCGGTCGCCCGGTCAAGATGACCATGACCCGGGGCGAGGTACTGCGCGCCACCGGGCCAACTTCGGGAACCCTCTTCCGCGTCAAGATCGGCGCCTCGCGGGCGGGCAAAATCACCGCGGCCCAGGTCTGGATGGCCTACGAGGCGGGCGCCTTTCCGGGCTCACCTTTCGCCCCCGGCGCGATGACCACGCTCGGTCCTTACGTGATCGAGAATCTCCTGATCGACACGTTCGACGTCGTCGTCAACCGGCCCAAGGTCGCGGCCTACCGGGCGCCGGGCTCGCCGGCCTCGGCCTTCGCCTGCGAGTGCGTAATCAACGAACTGGCCGAGCAATGCGGGATCGATCCGGTCGAGTTCCGTTTGCGCAACGCGTCGCAGGAAGGCACGCCCCAGCCCGCGGGTCCTCCGTTCAAGAAGATCGGCTGCGTCGAAACCCTTGAGGCGCTGCGCGACGGCGAGCATTTTCGCTCTCAACTGCGCGGCGCTCATCGCGGTCGCGGGGTCGCTTCCGGCTTCTGGTTCAACGGCGGCCTGCAATCCTCGGCCGACGTGAATATTCATATCGACGGCACGGTGAGCGTGGTTACCGGCTCGGTCGATATCGGCGGATCACGCACCGCGATGGCGATGATTACGGCCGAAGTGCTGGGCGTCGAGATTCGTGACGTGCGGCCGCTCGTCGCCGATACCGACGCGATTGGGCATAACGACGTGACCGGCGGCAGCCGGATCACGCTGGCGACCGGGATGGCGGTCTACAACGCGGCGCACGACGCGTTGCGCCAGTTGAAGGCCCGGGCGGCGATCCTGCTCGAGAAAACGCCGGAGGAGGTCGAATTCCGGGACGGCGCCTTTTATACGCCCGGCGGGGCGGCGCCAATGCCCCTCAAGCAGGTCGCGGCCAAGCTGATCAGCACCGGCGGGCCGGTGACCGGCCGCGCGAGCCTTAATGCCGGGGCCGTGGGCGCCGTGGGCAACGCCTTCGCCAGCGTCTGCGTCGATGTCGAAGTCGACCCCGAAACCGGCAAAGTGCGTATCCTGCGCGCCTCGATCGCCCAGGACGTCGGCCGCGCGATCCATCCCAGCTACGTCGAAGGCCAGATGCAGGGCGGTTTGGCGCAGGGTCTCGGCTGGGCACTCAACGAAGAATACTTCTATGACGAGAGGGGCAATTTACGGAATTCCGGGCTGCTGGACTATCGAATGCCGACTTGTCTGGATCTGCCGATGCTTGAAACGTTAGTTGTCGAGGTCCCCAACCCGAGCCATCCGCTCGGGGTTCGCGGGGTTGGTGAGGTCAATATTGTACCGCCGATGGCGGCGGTGGCCGAGGCCATCTACAAAGCGGTCGGCGTGCGTTTGACAGAACTACCGATGTCGCCGGCAAAAGTGCTTAAGGCCATCATGCAAAAGCGTCAAAAAGACGAAACAGAGATGGCTGCGGCAGATTAACGCGGTGTACGCGCAGCTTCTGCCATCAGGCACCATAGAATTAGCTATTGCAAGTCGCTAAAGGTGGCGTACAATAAGTGTTGCTAGCCGGGGTTTGCCCCCCCTTTTCCCGGTTGGCTGGGGACCGGGCGGAGTAATCTGCTCGGTCCTCCCTTTTTTACTGCCAATCACGCCAAAAATCGCGGTTTTATGCTGCGTATTTGCATCATTTGTCGATCACGGCAAGATAAACGTTGCATTTCTGCAACGCTATGCCGGATCCATATAGGCGCATCTAATGCGAGATTTTTAGGGAGCCGTAACCGTGCAAGCGCGTTCGGCTCCATCGCGCGCGTCTAACGATCCCGATCGCGCCCCGATCCGGAACCACGCATTCCCCCGCCCCCGCCACCACCGCCTCCGCTCCGGGCCTGCGCCTCGTTGACGCGGATCGGACGACCCTTGACGTCGCGGCCGTTCAGCGTCTTGATTGCGCTCTCGGCAGCCTCGTCGGTCGCCATCTCGACAAAGCCAAAGCCGCGCGAGCGGTTGGTCGCGCGGTCAATGATCACTTGGGAGCTGTCGACCGCACCCGCCTCGGAAAAAACCTCGTGCAGATCCTGATCGGTAACCGTCCACGCCAGATTTCCCACATACAGTCTGCGACCCATTAACGCTTTCTCCTCCGGGATCGAAGTCCTTGTCTAGCGCGTCGGTTTGCGGCCAGACCGCTATCGGCGAGCATTCCGGAAACTAACGGCATCGCGCTATCGTGTACCGATCCCCCCACGCAGAAATCTTATAGCACTCCCGATTGTCCTAACATAGCGTCGGCGCATTTGGCTTCAAGTAGATGCCGAGAAGCGACGTGGCCGGAGAATAGACGGTGATTACGCGGCCGCGTAATACATGTGGCGCAACCTTATCCGCGCGGGAAAAACCATCCGCACCCGCCACGCGATTGCGCATTGCCTGCATTGCCATTTCATCGGGCCGCGCGGACGCCAGGCGATCGACGTGACAAGTTTACGATGAGCAAACTGGACAAACTTTCGCGCGACTGCGAATGCGTAAGCGAGCCTGCCGGACCTGCTCGCTACCCACCCGCATTGCGCGTAGCACTGGATAATTATCCGCCCCGCGATGCGGATTAGGTAAACAGTGTAGTAGTGGATGAGTCCAGGTAGTCAGCAGCCGTTGGGCCTCCGGGAGACGCGTGACCCTACCTGCTCTCTAGCTTGCGCATCACGCGGAACCTAGCTTGTGCAAACCCTTATACTTGTGTAGGGTCATTACTCAGTTCTGGAGTTTTACTAAAAGGAGAGCACTTAGATGCCGCGTAGAAAACGCCTTCAGGGAGGAAATGCTTTTGAGCAGGTCCGGCGGCAAGCGCGCAGTTTGGTGGTAGCGCTACGCGGAGAAATTCGCGACAAGGAAGCCGAACTCAAACTGCTGAAGGATGAGGAAGCGGCGCTCAGCCGCCTGGGCGGAAGTGCGGCGCCTGCGGTCAGCGCGGGACGGCCAGCGGCGCGCGCCACCAAAGTCGGCGGCCGCCGGGTCGATTGGGGCACTATCCTGCAGCAACTGCCGAAGCAATTCAAAGCGGCTGACATTCGTACGGTCAACTCAGTCAAGAACAAGCGCCCGTCCGAGATTTTTGCCGCAATCACGCGCTGGATCGAGGCCGGCACCGTCAAACGCAAAACGCGCGGAGTATACGAGCGCGTCTGATAAAAACCGCGCCAGCAACGAATGGCTAATTTCCGGTTTGTCGAATGATCGGCAAACCGGAATTATTTATAGGGCTGCAAGTTTCTCACCGTAGCGTTGCGCGCGCGGCTCAAAGTACGTGAGCCACGCGGCGCCTGCGAGTGATAGATCCGCGGCGTCACAGCGTCCTCGCTGGAATCAGGTTTCGCGCGTGGCGATAAAGACTATTGAATGGCGCGCCGGCGCCGTCCGCATGATTGATCAGCGTCTTCTCCCGGAGCGCGAGATTATCCGTGTGTATCGCGATTACCGGGGCGTCGCCGAGGCGATTCGCAGGATGGTGATTCGCGGCGCGCCGGCGATCGGCGTCGCGGCCGCGATGGGTGTCGCACTCGGCCTCGAAGGCACCAGCGGTGAGCGCGCGCGCGGGCGCTTCGCCCAGGTTGCCAAAGCCCTGCAGCAAACGCGGCCCACGGCCGTCAATCTGGCCTGGGCGGTCGCACGCATGGGGTTGGTGCTCGAGCAGAATCTGACGCTCGACGCCGCGCATCTCTTTCGCCGGATGCGGGAGGAAGCGATCGCGATCGGCAAGGAAGATATCGCGATCAATCGCCAGATGGGGCAACACGGCGCCGCGCTGATTGACTCGCCCGCGACGGTACTGACGCATTGCAACGCCGGCGCGCTGGCCACGGCCGGCTATGGCACCGCGCTCGGCGTCGTGCGCGCCGCCCGCGAGCAGGGCAAGCAGGTTGCGGTATTCGCCGACGAGACGCGCCCCTTTCTCCAGGGGTCGCGGCTGACCGCGTGGGAACTGCACAAGGATCGTATCCCGGTAACGGTAATCGCCGACAACATGGCGGGGTCGGTGTTGCGCTCGGGCGTGGTGAGCTGCGTGATCGTCGGCACCGATCGCACGGCGGCCAACGGCGACGTCGCGAACAAGATTGGCACCTACCCGCTCGCCGTGATGGCGCAGCGCCATCACGTGCCTTTTTACGTGGCCGCGCCCCTTTCCTCGATCGATCTCGATTGTGCCGACGGTTCACTGATTCCGATTGAAGAGCGCGCGGCCAAGGAACTCACTGAATTTCGCGGCAAGGCGATCACGCCCAAGGGCGTCGGCGTCTTCAATCCGGCCTTCGACGTGACCCCGGCCGAACTCGTGAGCGCGATTATCACCGAGCGCGGCGTCGCGCGCGCGCCGTATAGTAAAAGTCTCGCCGCGCTCAAGCGTTTAGCGGGGTGCTGAGAAACAGGAGATCTCGGGAAATCGACTACTATGAAAAAGAAGCTGCTCGTTCTCAAAACCGATAAGGAAGCGGAGGATTTTGTCGCGAACGCCGACCTGACCGAATACGATCTGTCAGGCATGCAAACGGTCCGCTTCGAGTTTCAGCCCAAAACCGAGCGCGTCAACATGCGCCTGCCCGGACCATTACTTGACGCAGTCAAGGCCACAGCAAGGAAGGCAGGCGTACCTTACCAACGATTCATCCGCCAGGCCATTGAGGCCGCAATCTTGCGCACGAAGAGTTCTCGTTCGGTCAAATCGGTTCACGACTCAGGCAAATGACACTCGCGCAAATGACCGACAGGACGGGGATTACCCCAGCAGCTCGAGACCGCGTTCGAAGAAGCGCGGGCCGGTGAGCGCGATATCCTCCCACATCGGATCGTGCCGCTTACCGCGCCGATGCAACATCACGTTGAACGCCGTGATCACGCCGAAGCGATAGCAGGCAAAGGCGCGAAACCAGGCCGCGTCCGCGTCGCTCACCGGGGCGTTTGCGTATTCGCGATAGATCGCGACTAGTTCGTCCGGCTCCGGCGCGTGCCGTGGAATGAGATCCTGGTTGACCCAGGTGAGGCGATCCGAGAAGAGGCATATCCAGCCGAGATCGATCAGCACCGCGCCAATCTGGGCGAGCTCCCAGTCGATCACCGCCCGTAGCGCGCCGTTTTCATACAGGCAATTCGTCCAATTGAGATCGCCGTGGACACAGCCGATGCGCGGCGTCGACGGGAGGCTCGCGCGCATCTTCTCCCGCAGCAATGGCGCGCGACCGACCATCGCGGGTTCGAGGGTCGGCCGGTCGAGCAGCGTGTCCAGCCGGGCCATCTCGTCGGCTAGGGCGAACGGCTCGCCCCATACGGCGCGCCGCGGCTCCCAGGGCACGGCGTGCAGCGCGGCCAAGGTCGCGATCGTGAGGCGCGCGAGGCGGGACTGCTCACTGGCGCTGAATTCATGCTCGCCGAGCGCGAGTTTGTCGCCCGTGACAAAGGCGGCCACGAAATAGGGCCGCCCGAACCATTCCGGTTCATCACCCAACCACTTGATCGACGGGACCGGCACGGCGGTGTCGGCGAGCGACGCCATAATGCGGGCCTGACGCATGACGTCGGCCGTCCCCGCGATCCGGACACCTTCCGGCGCGATGCGCAGGACCAGCCGCTCGCTGATCCTGCGGTCACCCTCGTTATGTTCGAGGGCAAAGCCGTAGCTCTGGCCGGCGTGCCCGGGCAGGGCCGTCAACGCGCTCACCGCCGCCGCCGGATCGCCGCTCCTGGCCCGTACGAGCGCCGTCAACTGTCGCGCGATAGCGCTTTCCGAAGCCAGGGGATGCCCCCTCAGCCCTTCATCTTGAGCTGCGCCGCGGCGGGATGGAGGCTCGCCTTGGCGCTCGGGCGCCCGTCGATCCGCTTGAACCAGGCGGTCAGGTTGACCAGCGACGGATCAATCTTCTGCCCGACGCCGTCCGCAAAATCGAGCGCGCAGTAGAGGATGATATCCGCGATCGTTAAACGGTTCGGCACGATATAGTCACGGCCGGCGATCAGGCCGTCGAGCCACTTGAGCCGCGCCTGCGTGATCCGTTTCAAGCCGGGCGCCGCGTCGGGCTCGCACGGCACACGATCTTTGAAGAGGGGGAGTCCTTCGGCGAAGCGGAACCCGTTATACAGATTCTCCGTGATATTCTGCTCGACACGCCGTTGCCATTGGCGGGTCTCCGCGCGATCCTCGGCGGTCGCGCCAATCAGCGGCGGGTTGGGGTTTTTCTCTTCGAGGTATTCCCAAATCGCGACGGTCTCGCCGATACACTTGCCGTTGTCGAGTTCGAGCGCGGGCAGCTGGCCGCCGGGATTACGCTCGGTATAAGGCGGCTTGCGATTTTCGGCCTTCATCAGATCGACCGTGATTACCGGGATCGTCAGACCTTTTTCCGCGAGAAACATCCGGTTGGCGCGGGGGTTCGGTCCGAAGGAATCATACATTTTCATAGGCGTCGCACTCCCTGATTCGAGTTTGTTGTGCGCCGGCACGCGCCGCCCGTCGCGGACGTGGCCGACGCGCGATAGTATCGTATCCGGGGCGCACGGTGGAACCCGCCGGCGGACGGTGAGAGCATCGCTGGCGGGCGCGACGGATTTTCAATATCGTGGTCGCGGCAATTTTCAGAGGATCGGTAGGCGAGTCCCGGGGGGCTCCTTCGAGCGTAACTTCAGCTATGCAATTCTGCCCGCAATGCGGCACTCAACTGATTCCCGACGCGCGGTTTTGTCCGGGCTGCGGCACGGCGCTCGCGAAGTTCACGCCCGTGACGCCGCGCGGCGCTATCGCGACGAGCCCGCGCGTCGACCGGCGGCGTGACGCCGGCGCATCCGCGATGGGACCGTTCGCCGCGATATTCGTCGCTCTGATGGCCTTTGGCGCGGTCGTCGCCTATCTGATTACGCGGCAAATTCCGGCGCGCGAACAGCTCATCGCGGCCGGCCCACCGGCGGCGCCGGCGGCCTCCACCGACGACAACGGCAATCTGCCGGCGAACCATCCGGCGGTCCACCTCTCCAGGGAAATCGTCGCCTTCATCAAGGCAATCGCGGACAAGGCCCACGCCCATCCGGACGATCACGCGGCGTGGGAGCGGCTCGGTGACGTTACGTTGCGGGCGGCCGCCTTCGATCCCTCGTACTACACGACCGCGGCGGAAGCCTACGCACACGTGCTGAAAGCGAATCCCGACGACCTCGACGCGTTGCGCGGAATCGGCAATATCGACTTCGATCAGCGGAAGTTCGACGCCGCGATCGCCGCATACGAGCACTATCTCGCACAAAAGCCCGACGACCCCGACGTGCGCACCGACCTCGGCACGATGCTGCTCTCCAGCGGTGCGGCCGACCAGGCGATTCGCCAATACCAGCAGGTCCTCGAATCCCACCCGGAGTTTTTTGAGGCGGCCTTCAATCTCGGCGTCGCTTATGAGAACAGTAGTCCAGCCGACGCCCGCGCCGCCTTCGCCAGGGCTTTAAAAGTCGCGCCCGACGACCGCGCGCGCAGCCGGGTCACTCAGGAGATGGCGGCGCTCAACGGCGGCAACGGCGCTGGTGCGGGCGCCACCGGCGGTACCGACATGGCCGGCGCCGACGCGGGTGGGACGGCGCCGCCCGGCGCGACGGCTGCCGCCGCCCCGACTGACTTTCGGGGTGCGATCGAACAGGCGATGCACGATTTGCCCGTCGCCGGTAACAAGGTACAAGCCGTGCAGTGGGATTCGGATAGCAAGGCTCGCGTACTGATGAATAATTTCCCGATGGACCAGATGCCACCGTTTGCCGCCGCGAAGTTTATCGCGGATCTCAAGGCGGGGATCGATCGGGCCAAGGACAGCTACAAAATCGTAACGCCGGTCCAGATCGATCTGTGCGACGCGGCCAGCGGACGCGTCATGGAGTCGGTCACCGAATAACTCAAGCGCCGGAGGAGTCGACGATGGACACTCAAGCGGAAATCGGGATGTTGCGTCAGGCCGTCGCGATCGCGGGCCTCAGTCCGGTCGAGATCACCCTGCCCCACGACCATCAGTTGATCGTCGGCAAACATCGGTTCCACTACCTCGACTGGGGTGGCAACGGCCATCCGATCCTCTTCCTGCATGGCGGGGGCTTGAATGCTCATACGTGGGACGTGCTCGCGCTGATGCTGCGAGATCGCTATCGCTGTATCGCCCTGGATCAGCGCGGACATGGCGACAGCGAATGGTCGCCGGTGGTTGACTATGGCGTGGAGAGCCAGAGTAGCGACGTCGCCGGCTTTATCGACGCGCTCGGACTTGCTCTCCCGGTCCTCGTGGGCCAGTCGATGGGCGGGCTCAATGCGCTCGCCTACGCGACCCGCCATCACGCGCGGATGAAGGGGCTCGTGGTGGTCGATGTCGGACCGGAAATCAACGCCGCGGGCGCGCAGCGGATCCGTGATTTCGCGAGTACTCCGGAACTCGCTTCGCTCGACGCTTTCCTGGAACTCGCGGTCAAATTCAATCCGTTGCGCGATCCGGCGGTGCTGCGGCGCAGCCTCTTCTACAATCTGCGCGAGACCCCGTCCGGCAAATGGAGTCTGAAGCACGACCAGCGGCGCTCGTCGGCGGAGGCCGCGGAAAGGGCCGCTGACCAGCGCACGCGGTTGGCCGCCGAAATTCCGGGGATCGGCTGTCCGGTCCTGATCGTACGCGGCGGCGTGAGCGATGTGCTGACCGACGAAGCCGCCGAGCGTTTCGCGCGTTCGCTGCCGCATGGCCGCTGGGTGCGCGTCGCGAAGGCGGGGCATAACGTGCAGGGCGACAATCCCGCCGGATTGCTCGACGCGATGCGCCCGTTCCTCAAGGAAATCGGCCTCTAACCGCAGCTTCATGGAACGCGCGCCGCAACCGGACCCGCATCAGGAATGGCGCCTTGGGGGCGAACCGGACCAGGCTCATCGGGCCGTGCCGGCCCGTCCCGCGCCGCCGTCCGACCCCGTTCGGGAACGGCTCGAACGCCCGGTCCAGGTGGTCACGGTCGAGCATCTCGCCTGGTTCGCGATCGCGCTATGGGCTTTGATCAGCCGGTTGGCCGGAGTCGGCGCCCGACCGTTGACGCCGGGCGAGGCGCGCAACGCGCTCTTTGCCTACGACCTGGCGAACCGCACCAACGAGGCGGCCGCCGCCGGATTTCAGCCCTTATGGTCGGGATGGGTCCATCTGGCGAGCGCCGGAATATTCACCCTCATAGGTTCCGGCGACTTCGCCGCGCGCATTTTGTTTGCCGTAAGCGGCCTCCTGCTGATCGCGATGGCTTTCGAGCTGCGGCACTATGCCGGTCGCGCGGGCGCGATCGCGATCGGCGCAATACTCACACTGTCGCCGGCCGTCACCTGGTTCTCGCGTTCCGACACCACTGTGATTTGCGCAGCCGCGTTGGCGTTGGTGACGATCGCGCTCTTCATGGCGTTGAAGGCCAAACCGGGCACCGGGCGCGCGGCGGCACTCGGAATCAGCGCGGGCGCGATGATTGGCGCGGATCCAACGGGAGTCGCCACGGCGCTGATTTTCATCGCCTCACTAGCCCTGTTGGGGTTGTTCGAATTACTCACGACCCGCAACGCATTCTTGCGGGCGCGGGTCTGGCTCACGCGTTACAGCGGTCTGGCCGAGATCGTGATACTGACGGCGGCGGCGGTTGCTATCGCCTCACAGCTCGTCCTTGGCTGGTCCGGCGCCGGTTTAGCCGAGGTAATCGGGTATCTCATTTCACCGCGCTGGGCGAATTGGCGAGCCGGAGTCCGTGCCGTCATCCTGCCGCTCGGCTTCTATGATTTTCAACTCGTGATCGCGGGCGTCGCGGGAATAATATTGGTCGCCGCCGCGCGCGTACGCACACGCTTCGCCTTCTTCGTTCTGCTGTGGACCCTGATGAGCTGCGCGTGCGGTCTATTGGCGACGCCCGGCGCACCCGATCGCATACTCCTGATAATCGTGCCGGCGGCGCTCCTGGGAGGCGTCGCGCTCGACTATCTCTATCGCAGCCGAGCGTGGACAGCGATTCGCTGGGTAATCGTAGTATTGGTGATATTTACGCTGCATGCCCAGTCGTTCGTCAACTTCGACAACGATGCGCCGGATCCAACGGAAGCGCCGTGGGCGCGTCGCGCCAATCTGTTCTGGGGCGAAGGTGCGACCACGCGCCAGGCGGTCGAGCGGTGCGCCGCGTTAGTCAAAGATGTCGCCCCCGCGAACGCGACGGTTTTCAACGACGGCGACAACGACTGGCCGGCCGCCCTCCGCTGGTATCTGCGTGGTCTGCGCCCCGTAACCAGTCGAGATTCGGCGGCGATCGTGGTCGATACCAACGGCTTCAATTCCGACGACGACGCGGCGCGCGCCAGCCGCGTCGATTTTGAGGAAAGCTGGAAGCCCGATCCGGACGAGCTCACCGCGGATCGCGCGCTGCTCTACTTTTTCACCCAGCGCGCCTGGGGCGAACTCGTCGTGCGCAGCGCATTGATCGAGGCTGGGCCGCAGGCGGGGATTGCCGCACCAACCCTGATCCTGCCGCCGAATCGGCCCTGAGCGTCCGCCTCAGTTGGCTAGCGCCAGCAGGACCGCGGTTTCAACGATTTCGCCTGCCGCGCCAAGCAGGTCACCCGTCACGCCGCCGAGCCAGCGACGATAGAAAACGCGCAGCAGGAGCGCGAGAGTAACCGCCAGCGCGGCCGCGCCCAACCCCGCCAGACTCCGCGTAAGGACGACGCCAACTAGCGCGACAATCGACGCGATCCACCAATTGCGCCGCTCGCCTTCCCGCAGGAGCGCGACGCCCGCGCCCTCCCGCCGCAAGTAGGTCATCCGATCAGCGACCATCACCATCGCCCAGCGCGCCAGTCCGGGCGCGAGATAGATAGCCCGATAGCGCCCCATGTGAATCGCGCCAGCCAGCGCGGAGAGCTTGAGCGTGAGCACGAAGAAGAGCGCGATTGCGCCGAAGGCGCCGATCCGGCTGTCGCGCAGAATCTCCAGTGCGCGCACCCGATCGCGGCCCGCGCCGAGCGCGTCGGCCGTGTCGGCCAGCCCGTCCAGATGCACGGCGCCGGTCACCACGGCCAGCGCGATCACGGTCACGGCCGCTCGCGCGGACGGCCCAAGTATCCCGCTGAGCAGATAGTCAGTGCACGCAAGCGTCGCGCCCAGCGCGAAGCCGACCAGCGGAAACCATCGGAAGGAGGCCGCAACGTCCTCCGGCCGGCTGGGACGTTGATCGAGCAGCGGGATTATCGTGAGAAAGCTCGCGGCCAGCCGAAGCTGATCGAGGATACTCGCGGCGCGGCGGCGCGCCGGCGGCGTCGCACCGTCGCCGGGGCCAGCCCCGCTCATGCGAGCTTGCCGGAAACGCCCGCGCTCGCGAAGGTCGCCATCTGCTGGAACAGCGCGACCGCGCTTTCGAGCAGGTTCATCGCGAGCGCCGCGCCGGTGCCCTCCCCCAGCCGCATCCCGAGATCGAGCAGAGGCCGGGCGCCCATGGCCGCGAGCGCCAGCGCGTGACCGCCCTCCGCGGATTGATGGCTGAAGAACATCGCATCACGGACCCCAGCGCCGATACGATCGGCGACCGCGGCGGCCGCCGTCGCGATAAAACCGTCGATCACGACCGGTACGCGCGCGGCGGCCGCACCGAGACACGCCCCCGCCATCGCCGCGATCTCGAGCCCGCCCAGTGCCGCGAGCAGCTCGATACCACCGTTCAACTGGTCGCGATGCAGCCGGAGTGCGCGTTCGACCGCGGCGAGCTTGCGCTGCAGGCCCGCGTCGTCAATTCCCGTCCCACGTCCGACGAGCCGGTCCGGGGCGATTCCGGTCATGGCTGACAGCAGCGCCGCCGCCGAGGTGCTGTTCGCGATCCCCATCTCGCCGATCCCGATAATCGTCGCGCCCGCTCCGGCCGCCTCAACCGCAGTCTCGATCCCGATTTCGACCGCGCGGATCGCTTCGTCGGCGGTCATCGCTGGACCATCCAGGAAATTCCGGGTGCCGGCGGCGACGCGCCGATAACGCACGCCGGGAAACGGTGCGGCGCTGGTGTCAGTCGCGACGCCGACGTCGGTGACCATCAGTTCATAACCAAAGCGGCGGGCAAGCACGCTTATCGCCGCGCCGCCCGCGCCGATATTGCGCAGCATCTCGACCGTCACCGCCGCCGGATAGGCGCTCACGTCGGCTGCGGCGACCCCGTGATCGCCGGCAAACAGCAGCACGGCGCCGCGCCCGACACGCGCCGCGGCGTCGCCCCGAATCGCCGCGTAGCGCGCGACGATCTCCTCGAGCCGTCCGAGACTCCCGGGCGGCTTCGTCAGCGCGTCGAGATGCGCCAGAGCGTCGCGCTCTGCCGTCCGATCAAGTGGTTTGATCCCGCGGATAGTAGCGTCAATCCTACTCATGGTTCGTGCTCATGATCTTGCGGGAAAAAGTGACAGGCGCGATTCGCGGGCGCAAGCCTTCCCAGGTTAGCGTTGGTCGGGCAACACCGAGCGCCAGATCGCGGGACTCTGGATGAGGCGGGCGAGCGCCTCGCCGGTGTCGTCCGGCGACTCTTCCCACGAATCGAAATGGAGCAGTTTGCGCGGCGGCAGACGCGCGGCCCATCCGGCGGTCTCCAGCACGGGCCGTGGCGGAAAGGCTTCGGCGTAGCCCACGCACAAATACGCAACCGGCAGGATGTGGCGCGGGATCTTGAAGATGCGGCGCAAAGCGGCGTTCCGCACGATACTGACCCAACCGACCCCCAGCCCTTCCGCCCGGGCGGCCAGCCACAGATTACCCACCGCGAGACAGGTTGAATAAACTTCGACGTCGGCGATCCCGACCTTGCCCAAAACACCCGGGCCGAACCGATCGCGCTCGCACGTCACGATCAAATTGAGCGGCGCCTCGAGGATGCCCTCGAGCTTGAGCGAGCTGAAGGTTGCCTTGCGCCGCCCCGCAAACTGGCTCGCGTTCTTGCGCCGCTCCTCCGCGAAGACCCGTTTGACCTCGCGGCGGCGTTCAAGGTCGCGCACGACGATAAAGTCCCAAGGCTGCGTGAAGCCCACGCTCGCGGCATGATGGGCCGCGACGATCATACGCGCGAGCACCTCGTCGGGCACCGGATCGGGCCGAAAGGCGCGCACGTCGCGCCGCCGGAAAATCGCTTCATAGAGCCCGCGCCGCAGGATCGGCGCAAGCGCATCGTTGCGCGGCTTACGCCGCCGCGCGGTGGGTTTTCGATCGAGCAACATCAGGTTGGTGTTTACAGGCTCAAATCATATGATTCAGGCCGGAAAGGCAACTATGACTCGTATCCAGGCTCCAACGAACAGCCTCCACCGTTCAATCAAGCCGTCGGGCAACACGACGGCGATCGGGCGCGGCAACGGAACCGCGCTGCCACGTCCCGTGATCAGCGTCTTCGGCAGCTCCCAGGCGCGGCGCGGCGGTCAACTCTATGCGGCCTCGCATAAAATGGGTGAACTGCTCGGGCGCGCGGGTTTCGACCTGATGACCGGCGGGTACAGAGGCGTGATGGAGGCCGCCAGCCGTGGCGGACACGCGTCCGGCGCGCAGGTCACCGGAATCACGCTGGAGCGGTTCCGCGACCAGGTGAATCCGTACGTCATGAAGGAGATTCGCACGGCCAGCTTCTATGAACGTCTCGTCTGGCTGGTCGACCGCGCCGACGGCTACGTCGCGATGCATGGCGGGATCGGCACGCTCGCCGAGGTCACCTTCGCGTGGCAGGAGCTGCTGCTGGGAATGGTGCCCGCGCGCCCGCTGATCCTGGTCGGCGAGCGCTGGAAGCGCACCTTCAAGAGCTTTCGCGGCAACCTGATCGGTGCGCGCGCCATGTATAGACCGATCGTGATCGTCGCGACGCCGGAGCAGGCCCTGCCGCGCCTGCTGACGCATTTCCCGAGCGGGCGTTTGAAAAAAGATTTCAACGCCCGCGCCCCTCACTCTTTCTCTCCCCCGTAGGGGCGAGAAGATAGCGGAACGAGGCCCTTTCTTATGCAGGGTGTTGAAGCAATCTGCAGCGCTCGTGCGGGATTCACTATTTTCAACACCCTGCGTGCTTCCCTGTCTCAGAGCGCGTGACAGAGCAGGCCCACCATACTCCCGATTAACAGGATAGCGTTGACGGCGAAGGTCAGCCGCGCGCCGATCGAACGTCCTTCGGGTGAGGCAATATAACCCCGGGCGTATTCGGCGCGGGCCGCGAGAAACACCACGCCGAGCACAAACGCGGCGGGGTAACTCACCCGATGGGCGAAAATCCACAAGGCGGGCAGGAAAACGATCAGCGCCTCGAGCGTGTTCTGATGCACCCTGAAGTAGCGCTCGAAGGTCGGCTCGCCAGTGGTTGCGGGTGCGGCGACACCAAATCTGCCGCGCGCCGAACCGACCATCAGACCAAATACCGCATACTCGATCAACGCGAGCACCGTGATGAACTCAAGCCCAGCCATGGATCTCCCTCGATTCCAGTGTGATTGATAGTCACGAGGCTCCGCGAATCAACGGCGCCTGCATCGTTAGCCAACTCAACGAGTGTGGTCAAAGCGGGCCCGGCGCGCGGCCTCGATCTGATCGGCAGCTTCTTTTTCCGGACGGGGCGGCAGGAAGTCGCCGGTGTAGTCGGTCTCTTCCCACCCTCGATCAGCGGGATCCCATACATAGGGTAACTCGACGATCGTACCCGGCCGGGGGATCGCCGCAAAGGCGCGCATCGCGTCGCGTACGATTCGCCGCTGCAGGTCAGGGTCATGCGGCTTGCCGGTCTGATGGCCCAGCGGAAAATTCACGAAGACGGCGCGCGGGGGATTTACCGCCCGCGTAATATCCAGGGCGGAAGTCATGCACAGGGTCGGAATCCCGGCCGCCTCGACCACGCGCGCGATCAGTCCCACGGACTGATGGCATACGGGTCAAGCAGGCACCAGATAGAAAGCGTCGATGCGCGCCTTTTTCAGTTCGTCCGCGATCTTTGGCGCGAGCTCCTCGCGCACCTTGCGCGCCGAGTAGATACCGCCCATGAAGCTGTAGGCGGGATCCGCCAACTCACCGAGCGTGCCCTCGGCCTCGAGCTCGCGCATCCGGGCCAGCGGGAAAACACAATTATGATCTCTTTCCGCGTCGGCGGTCCGATAACCAAAGTGCCAGATATCGAGGTCGGCTTGCGTCGCGTTCTTCGGAATCCGCCGATAGCTCGCGTCCTCGCGATGGAACCGCGGCTGATCGCGATAGAGGATTCCGCCAGAACTCATCAGCGCGACTTTGAACTCCGCGAGCGGCCTGGCCAGCGGGGTCCAGGGCGGAGTGTCGGTGTTTACCACCCAGCGGTAGGGCGTGAAGCCGCTGTAGAGCTCGCGGGTACGTGGAATGTATTCGACCGGCATACGCGTTCTCGCAATTCTTCG
>JBKQPD010000096.1:0-6762 GCA_052145175.1 Binataceae bacterium (SeqCode)
GCGCTCGGGTAGCTGCTACCACTTTGCTACTATCGCCGGATAAGAGCGTTGCTGTCACCGCATCGCCGATCCCTTAAGTGCCTGCGGCCAGAGGTCTGCGTATTGATCCATCGCGAATGAGGCACTGTGATAGTGAGTATACCTGCCCGAGCTGCAATGAGGACGTCGCGTTCAGCTGGTGAGCCATATGACGAAGATCGTGATCTCCTTGACCTGCCCGAAGTGCGCCCAAAAGCGGCCACACGACGGATACACTGAGGAGCAGTTGCGCCGCTGGCTGACTGAAGGCGAGCTCATCAAGGGCTTCTGTATCGAGTGTGGCGTCGACTGGAACGCATCGCCGGGCGATCGCGCGAGCGTGGCTCGGGCGTTGGGGATGTCGCGCTGGGACTAAAGGCTGGCGAGAAAGATTTGTGGGGCCAACAACGCTATTCGATAAATCGTTTCTTCAATCGCTTTCGGTTGACGAGTCGGTCTGGTTTGCGCACTTCTTCTATCCGATTATATGCCCCCTTTTTTATGTTGAGACGCTCGCCGATCTCGAAAAGGCAGTGCGTGAGGGACGCACACCTGAAGACGAGGTCGGGATAATCGCGGCCAAGTTCCCTGAGGCTAGCGCCGCCCCTTGCCCGCATCATATGAGTCTTGCGCTAAGCGACCTACTGGGATCTCCGGTGCCAATGACCGGCCAGGTACCGCGAGACGGTGGCCGGGCAGTTGAGGTTGAGGGCAAGCGCGCTGTTGTCTACGACCGGTCTCCAACAGAGACGGCTTTCTCCAGGTGGCAAGAAGGGAAATTCCTCGAAATTGAGCGCGAGAATGCTCGTAGATGGCGCGCGGGTCTACAGCAGGTGGACTTGAAGGAAATTGCCGAGAAGCTTAAGGAGACTGGCATCGACGCAACGAACTGCAGAAGTCTTGATCACGCATACGCTTTAGCTCGCGGGATGGTTGAAGGGACAGGGAAGCCGTGGCAACGGATTGCACTCGCAGTGGCGGTGCTTGGACTACCGCGCGACTATGAGCATCACGTCGTTGAACGCTGGAATATCGAGGGGAAAAAACCGCTTGCTGTTTTCGCACCCTACGCGGCGCACGTAATAGCTTGTGATCTTTTCTTCCGCTTCGCGCTTGCAAGTGGACACATTGGCACGAGTCGTCCCTCGAATCGTGTTGACATCGCTTATCTGAACTACCTGCCCTTCGCTAATATTTTCGTATCAAGTGACACATTGCACCGCCGCGCCGCCCCTCAATTCCTGCACCCAAAGCAACGTTTTGTTTGGGGGCCGGATCTGAAAGCCGACCTGGCACGAATCAACACGCACTTCTCAGAATTCCCCGAGGAGGAGAAGACGCGCGGCATTATGGCCTTTGCGCACGCTCCGCCAAAACGCGACGGTTCGCTGGTTCGCGAACTGCGCGCGCAATTTATGGGAACCAAATATGACGACCGGCCTCCGATCGTCTTGCACGACGGAGAAAAGGAGGCTGAGATCGTCGCCGAAGTAAATCGATTTGTCGATTCGGCCCCACTCGCAGAGGGTCGCGTGCCCATTGACTCGGCCCCTTTTCCGCAGAGCGGCGTCCCTATTGCAGGCGATGAGGACAAGGAATCTGTGGTCATTCAGCGCACGATACGAAGGAAAAGAGGTTCGTGGTGGCAAGTCGCGAAAGACATCGACAAGAAAGGGTGATCAAGGAAATTCCGCCGGGTGTCGGGGAGTCCTGGAGAGGCTACCTATGAACATGTCGAGTACGGCAACACACCCGGCATTTCCACAGCCGCCTGATATCTCGACCCTTGCGTGGCGGTACATGGATCTCCCAAAGCTGCTCTCGCTGATCGTCAATCGAGAACTCTACCTCAGGCGGCTGGACCTGATGCCCGATGAGTACGAGGGGCTTTACCCGGCTCAAGTCTCGGCCATGCTGGCCGCACAGGGTGTACCCGCTGCCAAAGCGAAAGAGACCGCAGACTCGTGCGTTGCCTTTGCCAGGGAGTCGAGGAAAAAACTATTCGTAAGCTGCTGGCATCTAAGCCACATCGAGTCGGAAGCAATGTGGCGCATATATTGCGGCGCTGGCGGCGGTGCGGCCATCGTCTTACCCTATGCGACGCTGAGCGCCTCGATTAATACCGCTCAGACAAACGCGTATCTCGGGATCGTGACCTATATCGATTACGCGACCGCCTTGCTCAGGTTGGGAAATGTTTTCATTCCAGCGCTACATAAGCGCGAGCAGTTCCAATATGAGCACGAGGCCCGCGTCGTGAAGCTTTGGGTGGACGATACCGCCACAGCGCCGAATCAGGAGCCCCCTTCCACCTCGATCCCCTGGGACATCGGCGCGGTCGATCGGATCGTGGTGAGCCCGTATGCGGCGGAATCATACGTCGAGACTGTCAGGACGGTGATCGAACGGCTGGCCCCAGGGCTCGGCGCGAAGGTGATGCATTCACCGATGGCTCAAGATCCTGCCTAGGCCGAGGGGGATTGCATGGGCAGCAGATAATTCGCAGGATGATCGGTCCGACTGCTGAGGAGGTGCTGGCTCCGGATCCTGGCCGGTTCGTGATCTACTCGCTCCAGCGCGAGGGGGCATGGGTTCGAGTGTGTCCAGACGAAGGCCTGGTCCTTCACGAATTTATGAAGGTCGTGAGGCAGGCGCCCGAGGCTCCCGCTGCCGTCGATGTTCTGACTGTTCCTGGAGCCGGTGTTTCATCGGCGCCTAATCAAAATGGTCGCGGATGAAGCACTCGCGCGCAGCGCCATCGTCGGCAAGGTCCTGTCCGCCGATCCCCTACGTCGAAAGGGGATCTCGTCGCAAAAGAGCGATCGATATTATTTCCGTGGACGTCCAAGGACAGCCGAAATCTCGCGTGTTTTTTTCGCACCGAAACTGGAACCGTTTTTGGAACCGTGAGTCGCTTGGACGTGGAACCGTAGGCGGGTTACGGTATAAAAATTCTAATGTGCTTTCGGGCACATAGGTTACACACCATTCCGGACACATAGGTAACACTTTCCGGCATTTGCGGGAGACGCAAATGCCGTGGCAGGAGTGTTCCAAAGTGGACGAACGACTCAGATTTGTAGCCCGGTTGATGGAAGGCGAGAAGATGGCGGTGCTGTGCCGGGAGTTTGATATTTCCCGCAAAACTGGCCACAAGATCTTCAATCGATACCGAGAGTGCGGATTGGAAGGGCTGACCGACCGCAGCCGCCGGCCTTACCGACAGGCCAACCGTTTACCCTTTCAGATCGAAGCGCTGATTGTGCAGCTGAGGAAGGAGCATCCGACCTGGGGAGCTCCTAAGATCCGCGAGAAGATCCGCCGTCGGCACAGCCAGATCAGCTTGCCGGCCATCAGTACCGTTCACGCCGTCCTCGACCGGAACAATCTGGTCAGCCGGGGCCGCAAGCCTCGCTACCATGCGCAAGGGACGCACTTGTCGCGGCCGACCCGGCCGAACGATCTCTGGTGCGCGGACTACAAGGGCGAGTTCCAGCTCGCCGACAAGCGCTATTGCTACCCACTGACGATCACCGACTCGGTGAGCCGCTATTTGATCGGCTGTGATGCTCTGACGACGACCAAGGAGCGCTACGCATTTACGGTGTTTGAGCGGGTTTTCAAGGACTTTGGGCTGCCGCTGGCGATTCGCACCGATAACGGCGTGCCTTTTGCGAGCCCGAACTCGTTCTTCGGCCTCTCGAAGCTCTCGGTCTGGTGGTTGCGTCTGGGGATCGGTATCGAGCGCATCAAGCCCGCGCATCCGGAGCAAAACGGCCGGCACGAGCGCATGCATTTAACGCTCAAGCTCGAAGCGACCAAACCCGCGGCCAAGAACTTCCTGCAGCAGCAAGGCAAGTTCGACGCGTTCATCGAGTACTTCAACCACGACCGCCCCCATCAGGCGATCGGCATGAAGTATCCCGGTGAGCTCTATCAGCGCTCGGTGCGGCCCTACCAGGGCTTGTCCGAGCTCGAGTACCCCTTCCACGACCGCACTGTCACTGTGACCACCTGCGGGCGTATCTGTATGGGGCACCGTAAGATCAACTTGAGCATCGTATTCGCCGGCCAGAACGTCGGCATCCGGGAGGTCGCAGAGAAAATCTGGCTGGTGAGCTTTATGAACTACGACTTGGGGTTCTTCGACCAGGAGTGCGGGAGGGTCACTAGCGCCGAAAACCCCTTCGACGCTAAAGTGTTACCTATGTGTCCGGTATAAACCGTTACCCATGTGTCCAGAATGGACCTAAAATCAATGGTCGGGGTGACAGGATTTGAACCTGCGACTCCTACGTCCCGAATGTTTTGATCTTCCAAAGGAACTAGGGGTCGATTCCTCCGTTTGTTTTGTCCCTATAAAAGCTTCCAGTTTACGCCAACGGGTCGCGTACGCCGCGGCTACGCTCGATGCGTTGCGTCAGCCAATCCTGCACCTCTCCTTCAATCCACCCCACCGCCCGCACGCCAATTTTGACTCTACGGGGAAATTGATGTTGGGCCTCGAGCTGATAGATCATGGTGCGGCAGAGGCCCGTCCGGGCGCGGACTTGCGGGAGCCTTAAGATTTGGATGGCTGCGGACGCCGGGCGGGCGAGAGGAGTCATATCCGATCCCCGCCATCAATCCTGGTCCACTGGTAGCTCATGGGCGAGGTGGCGGTGATGGCTCCATCCTCGCCGATGCCGTTGTCTTAGGCGACTTGGCTTTCGCGCCTGAGAGTTCCGCCTTTTGGACCGCAGCGGCTCGCAGTTTAAGAATTCTGTAGAGGACCTCGGCATCTCCAGCAGCGTCGACAGGGTCACGGTTGATCGCTTCGATAAGTGCATTTTTCAGCCAACCGGATGCGGCTGGGTCCTCGGCGACCTTTAGGGCGTTCTGAAACCAAAGGTTGGTGTCCTTGAGTTTGGGCATGGCGTGTTACCTCAAAGGCGTCCTGATCAAGCGAGTGGACGAATTCACGATCTTTCGCTCGCACCATGCGCCGATTTCAAGATTCTGGCTACCAGGCATATCGAGCGAGATCACCTACGAATGACATAGTTCGTGCTTGTCGCGAAACCCACGATTGCGGGTGCTCGCCGGAACCTGCAACCCCCCGCCGAGTGAAAGCTCGCCGTATCGGTGACTCGTCCGCGAATTTAAGTTTCAGTGATGCCTGAGGTAGGGGCTGCACGAGCGAGCCGTTCCGGGACCTCATGCGTAAGCTGAACGCGCGGCAGAGCTTTAAGCTGGCGCAAATAGTCCTCCCAGAGGGTCAGGGCGGCCCGCCTTTCGTCAAGATAATCAAATACATCGTAAGTGCCCTCAATCTTATCGGGGGCGTGGTTCAGAACTCTCTCGGCGATATCCCGGCTCACCTTGAGCCGCGCCAAGCCTGTCCGGCCCGTGCGTCGTAAGTCATGCACTGTAAACGCATCCACACCGATCTTCTTGAACCGTTTTAAACTGCGCGCGACGCTCCGAGAAATGATCTTGGGATCTGCCGGTTGATCTGGGTGAGTGGCCGGCAAGACGAATCGAGATCGGCCTGCCATGCGCTTGAGCACTTTCAGTTCCGCGATGGCCCAATCCGAAAGCGGCAACGTGTGCCCACGACCGGCCTTCGCATGCTCATCGGGGATTCGCCAGGTGCGCTCGTCGAAATCGAACTCTTTCCACTCCGCGACGCCCAGTTCGCCACGTCTCTGTAGTGTTAGAAGCAAAACCATCAGCACGCGTGCGTGTCGGCGCGACCGACATACCCAGTCGATGTTTTGCACGAACGCCTGCATCTCATTCGCGGTTAGTGCACGCTTTTTTGGCCTTTCTTTGCCGCCGGGTTTTCCTAGGAGCTTGACCGGCGTGTCCTCCAGAATTGCGCGCTGAATCCCGTAGAGGAAAAGCTGTTTCATCACAGAGGAAATGCGATTCGCCATCACCGGAGAGCCGCGATCCACCACGGTATCGAGTAGTTCTATGACTTCGCGAGGCTTAATCGTACGGGCGTCTCGATCCTTCCATACCGGCAGCAGTTCGGATTTCAGAATCCGCCGAGTGTAAGCCGGTACCTTGCTGTTCGGGAGAATGTAGCGTCGGTAGTATTCGCGAGCGAGTCGCTTAAAACTAAAAGGATCGAGTTCAAGCGAAGACGCATCGAGTAGCCGGTCGAATTCATCCGCATTCCCGGTCGCGCCGTTTGAAAGTGTACCCGTGGGATAGCGCGGGATGACTTGTCTGCGCTTGCGATTGACTCCGGCTACCGCGCGGTTCGAGCCACGCGGGTCGATGCCGCGCTGCAGCATGCGACGATATTCGATGGCGATTTCGCGTGCCTCTGCGAGCGTTCGATCCGGGAAACTGCCGAGCGATATTCGAATCGGACGCCCCGCCCACCGATACCGGAACAGCCAGTTTTTGGTGCCCCACGGCCAAACGCGAATCAGGAGTCCCCGGACACCCGGGTCACTCACATCCCGTGCGTGAGGCGTCGCTTGAAGCGAATCGACAGTCTTGCTGCTCAAGCGCATAGTGGAAACCGGCATCAACGTTTCAGCGACTGCATGGACATGTCATGGACACTTAGGGCTGCGATTGGATGCTTCAGCTTGCCACGCGATGTGACATGACTGCTATGCCAGTAACGATCGAAATAGCCTGTGAATACAGGCATTTTCGACGACGCGATGGTGCAGAAAGTTGTCAGGGGTTGCAGGGTGTTGCATGGCCCCAGTATGGATGGGGTGCAAGGGGTCGCAAGTTCGA
>JBKQPD010000097.1:0-16632 GCA_052145175.1 Binataceae bacterium (SeqCode)
GCAGGCCGCGCCGGCGGCCTTGGCTCTCGATCCCCATCTATTTCCGATCCCTGCCGCCGACCACATGCGGTCGGCGCGGTCGCTCGCCAAGCCAATGGATTTGGTCCCACGCTTACAGCACAACCAACTGTTGGCGAAGGAGGAGATTCTCAGCCTCAAGCCGCACGCGCCGGGAGAACCGTGAGCGGAGAGATAGCAGCAGCTGGGTCAGGAACGCGACCATCGGCCGCTTACTTACCATACGTCCACCCTGGCGTCACGCCGGTTAGGGTTTTCGGGAGGGACAACGGATTATGATGCAGGACGTGCGAACCCGCATGGCGCGAAGCACTGCAGAGTCAAGGAAAGGAAAGGTTTTTTAGAAGCGGCTTGTGCCCTTTTTGGTGCTGGCGAAGAGTCGCGTAGCAGTATGGTCAAATTGTCCGAGTCTGCTCGGTCGGCGAGATGACTTCGTGCTTTATCGTGCGTCAATCCTCAGTTCCGCTCAATTGCCCTAATCGATCGGCCATCGCGCTAAAAGCATGACTTTAACTTGATCCAGTGCGAGGGCAAATGCGGCGGTGGCGACCAACAGCAGAATCACCACGTTTAGCGGAAGGGAGCGCATCAACGTGCCGCTGAGGGCAAAGGTAGACACAATAGCAATATCGGCCAGCGAGAATAACATCATCGGCATTACCGGCTGTGATCCCCACATGCGGCCACGCTCGCGCACGACGTACACGACGGCCTGACCGGCAAAGACGAGCATGATGAAGGTCAGGGTCTGCATTTGGCCAACGCTCAGGCGGAGCCAAAACCAGCCCGCGGCAAGCACGCCAATGCAAAACAGGAATTTAAACGCGGCCAGTGGGACCGCGACTGACACCAAATTGCCCATCTCCCAGGTGTTCGGCCGTGACGATGGGGTCGCTCGATCGGCCGTGCGCGCCATGCTTACAAAATCGTTGGTCAGCATGGACATCGCTTGCAACATCGGTGTGAGAACGGCCTGCCGCGTCAGCACCAAACCCGCGCCGAGAACGACCAGCGTAACGCATTTATTAACCAGTATGCCCAAGATGTAGGTGAGAACTCGGCGAAAGACGGCGCGCCCCTCTTTGATCGCGGTGACAATACCACCAAGACCTGGGTTGGTAAGTACGACGCCCGCCGCGGCTTTGGCCACATCAGTGGCAGTGGAAACGGCGATGCCAATTTGCGCCTGACGCAGCGCTGGAGCGTCATTGGCACCATCTCCACACATGGCGACCGCGTGTCCGGCGCGTTGAAATGCCTTTACGAGGCGGAATTTCTCCTCCGGGAAAATGCCCGCGTAAACGGCGAAATCATCAGGGCTTGCGCGCTCTGGAATCTGTCCCGGCGGGCAGATAGCGCCGTCGAGACCAATCGAGTGAGCGATACTCGCCGCCGTTAGGGCAGCGTCGCCCGTTACCATGACCGTGCGGATCCCCAGTTGTCGGAGCTCCGCCAGAAGTGCCGGGGAATCCGGCCTAGGCGGATCGTTGAGGGCGACAAGCCCGACAAAGGCCATCTTAGCCGGAGGGCCGATCGCAACTCCGAGCGTACGGTACCCGCTGCCAGATAGTGAAGCCACCTCTGCGGCAATTGCCGGCGTCATTGGGGCCAGCAACGCAAGTGCAGCTGGCGCTCCCTTACTGATACGAATCTCGTGCTGATCCTTATCCATAGCTATCGCTTCCGACCGCTTGCATGTCGGATCGAAGGGGGTGAAGCGAGTAACTATAGGGAGTGGCCGTCGCGATGGCGTCGCGAGCGCGGCTGCTAGGATTGCGGCATCCAGCGGATCTTGACCTACCGAGGAGCTGGTCAGCGCGGCGAAGGCTAGCACATCGCCTGCGCTCCACCCGTCGGCCAAGGGTCGCACCGCGGCTACCACCAATTCATTCTTAGTAAGGGTGCCAGTTTTGTCGACACAGAGGACATCGATCATCGCAGCCTCGTGCAGTGCGGCAAGTCGTGTCAACAGCACGCCCTTATGCGCAACTGTCTTTGCGCCGAGAGCTGCGCCCAAGGTGAAAGTGGCTGGGAGAGCAACGGGAACTGCGGAGAGAAGTGCGGTCAGTACGAGGGGGATGATCTGGGCGACGGGCAAAGCGATCTTAGTTGCATAAACGACCAGCCCAAGCACAAGTGCTACGTTGACGATCGAGAGGTTGCGGACGACGCTGAGCACCACCTTGACCTCGGTGCTCTCCACATGGGCAATACGCACCAACTCCGCGGCTCGGCCAAAGTAAGTCGAGGCGCCGGTAGCGGTAACAGATGCCATGGCCTCGCCGCGGCGCACGAGAGCGCCGGCATAGGCCGTTTCGGCAGGACCAGCATCAACCGGAATCGATTCACCGGTGAGCATCGATTGGTCAAGGAGTACTGAGCCTTCGATAATTCGCGCATCCGCGGGAACAACGACCCCGAGCGATAGCTGGACGATGTCGCCGGGCACCAGGACCGCCGCTGGCACCTCCGCCCAGCGGCCATCGCGCTTGACTTTTGCTTTGAGCGACAAACGCTGTTTGAGTAAAGCGAGCGCGGCCTCGGCGCGACTTTCCTGAAAAATGCTGAGACCGACGTTAAACAACAAAAGCGCGCCGATCATCAAGGCTTCGATGTGCTTGCCGAGCGCGACCTGCAATACGATCGTGGCTTCGAGCATCCATGGCACCGGCGCCCAAAAATGGCGTGCCATTCGTTTGAGGGCGGGCTCATGCTCTTCAGCCACCTCGTTTGGGCCGGCTTGTGCAAGCCTTCTTGTCGCCTCTTCAGTAGAGAGTCCAGCGGGCGCCGCCGAAAGCGTCCCAGCAGATTTCAAGTTGGTGGCGCTCATTGAAATGGTCGGAAAGAAGAATACCTAGGACGCCTGACGGATGGCCGATCAGTGCAGCGGCGAGCGGAAACAGTCGCATGGCCTTCAATCACGAGAGAAACCCCACTTGCGAGTCGCCACGGTCACTCCAGGTACAGAATAACGAAATCTTAGGACGCTTGCCTCTTCTTTGCGGCAGGATCCGGACTCGCAAAAGCCCTGAATCGGACAAATAACGCGCAGCTCGGGCACTTCGAAAACAAGTGGGGTAGCGTTTTACAGGAACTCTCTCTACGCCTGACGTTCCTCCCATCAAAGACCGATTCTGGTTGATGCATTCCTCGCGGCACAACTCGGCGATGCTCTCCTCGCCACGCAGCCCGGCAATCACGATCCGCATTTTTTCTTCCGCTGAATACTGCCGCCGCGCGGCTCCCCGAATATCCCGAACGACCTTCTCGGCTTCCGCTGATTGACGTTCCACCTGGGTTCTCATCGCCCGCTCCTTCCGCGGTTACGATAAACTCAATTCTCTCTCCCTCAATCCCTCAAAACCGTCTCACTGGTGCTGACGGGGAACAATCCGGCAATAAACCAAGGATGACTGATCTGACCCAGCGGAATCTTCAGCGTCCAGTTATTCACGGTTTCTTAGCCGGTCTCCCCCATCCCCGAGCCCATAGACCATCGCGGTCTTGGTGGTGCCGAGCTTGATCCATTCCGCGCAGTCAAGCTGTACCCTCTTGTAGAACTCCTCGGAGAGCTCAATGGCTTCTTTGCTAACTTCTTCCAGCCGGTCGAATTTGCACTGGAACGCGAATTCGCCCGACAACGACTTTTCCAGTGCCCGGCTTCGCCATATGGCGATTGTAACCTTGCCCTTGAAGTGATGGTGGAAGTGAATCATGCCGATAGTATTTTGCACTTCCTCGACCGCGACATTGTTCACCAGTTTCATCTTGGTTCTGGGACTTATATCGATCCGTTTCAGAGTTGGGAAGGCTCGTGTAATATCCTCGATACCGCGATCGACTTCGATCCCGGGTGAGGTGAGCACGCATCCGTGAGAGTACACGCTACGCATTCCTCCCAGACGGTCGCGCTTGAGCAGCAGTTCCTCCTTAAACTTGATCTCGTCGTGACCACCCAATTTCGGTCGCACGTCGACCGCCGCAGTAGCACTTAGATCCGGGTCCCGGTACTTGAAGGTCAGCTCGTGGCCCGGGAGAGGCCATCCCTGATCGTAGAAGGTGCGCTTGCGCAGGATAAAATGATGGTTGTAGAGGTCGAACTGCGGTGTGTCATAGAACAGCACCTCCCGCACCTGGCTGTCGAACGCGTGGGGTGCGGTCTCCACCTGCAGGCCGAGTTTGTTGAGGGTCTTGTTCGCGTCTTCCCAAAAGTCGAGAAAGTCACGTTTGCTGGTGAACCGATCAGGTTGCAGCAAAATCTTGTATTCCCGGTAATGAACGACATCGTCGGCGAGATGCTTGGTTTCGGGATACTTGCTGATGTGCTTATCCATTGAACCCCTCGGCGGTTGAAAAGCCGATGTCACGCTGCTCCGCCGCGCGGCAAAACAAGCTTTCCATAGTCCTGGAGCTTGCTGCGGACGTGGAGCGATTATCTGTCAGAATCATCGTGCACGCCAGATAGTGCACCTCTCATCGAGCGGACTGCCGCCGGGTCGGCCGCCGTATATCGCTAACCGTCTTCTCCGCCGCCTCCGAATCCAGTTCCGCTTTCGATCTCATCGCCGCTCCTTCGCGGTTAAGATGAGTTCAATTTCCTCTCTTCCTCGATCAGGCCTTTCTGTCCAACTTGTGCTGACGGGGAACAGAATCGCGCGCCGCGCTTTTCCACGTGGGTGACGCGAGAGGAATCGTCGGACGGTTCTCCGCATAACCAAATCCTTAGCGGGTACTTTCCAGGGGCCAGTGCATAATGATCACAGAATCAAGGAGATCACGCGCGGCGCTAAATCGTCAAACAGGTTTAAACGAGCGTGCAATTCGAGCCCTCAAATCTCCAATGCGTAAGAAACGGCCTTCCTACGAAGCTTCGAAGTGTCCGACGGACGGGTCTTTGCCGTAAGTGGATATCTTTAATTTTCTCGCAGTGCGCCTGCAGCCGGCGTTAAGGGACAGTATGATTCTGGAAATCATTATCAAATCGTCCGGATGTCTCGACTACTTAGCGGTGCGCTGTAGTTGGACCCTGGCCGCCTGCACGACATGCTCAACTGTGAAGCCAAATTTGCTCTGTAAGGATTTCAGGGGGGCCGAAGCACCAAAGAAATTCATGCCGAGACTCTCGCCGTTCTCTCCCGCGTATCGTTCCCAACCGAAGGTTGAGCCCTCCTCGACCGATACCCGAGCTTTGACGGTTGGCGGAATGACGCTATCGCGATATGCCTGATCCTCGGCCTCAAACAGCCGCCAGCAAGGGATACTGACCACACGTGCATTGATTCCTTCGCGCAGCAGCTGTTCGTAGGCTTGCACGCACAGCGCTACCTCGCTGCCGGTAGCGAGCAAGAGAACGATTGGTTTGCCGTTCGGTGCGTCGGCCAGCACGTAGGCACCGCGCGCGAGGCCGCTGGCAGCCGCATATTTTCCCCGGTCCAAAGTGGGCAGCGCCTGTCTGGTCATGATCAGCGCCACCGGTGCGTGGCGCTGCTTCATGATGACTTTCCAGGCCTCCACCACCTCATTCGCGTCGCACGGGCGGATCACCAGGATGCCAGGGAGGGAGCGCAGGTTAGCGAGCTGCTCGATTGGCTGGTGTGTCGGGCCGTCCTCGCCGACACCAATCGAATCATGGGTGAAGATGTGAATGATCGGCAGCTCCATCAGGGCGCTGAGACGAATTGCCCCACGCGCGTAGTCACTGAAGATGAAGAACCCCGATCCATAAGGCCGCACCTTCACCAAGCTCATCCCGTTCAAGATGGCCGCCATCGCATGCTCGCGGATTCCAAAATGGAGATTGCGACCGTCATAGCTGCCGGCCTGGAAATCGCCGGCACCATCGAAAGCGAGTCGGGTCTTGGTGGATGGGGTCAAATCCGCCGATCCACCTATGAGCCATGAAACTCTCTGTGCGATTGCATTCAGTACTTGGCTGGAAGAGTCGCGGGAAGCCAGACCCTTGGGGTCCGCGGTAAAGGCAGGCATATCCTTGTCCCAACCGTCGGGCAGCTCGCGCTTCTGCATTCGTTCGATCTCATCCGCCAGCGCCGGAAACTGTCGTTTGTATTTTTGAAAGTCAGATTCCCACGCAGTTCGCAGCTCACGGCCCCTTTTACCGAGGCCCTCCGCGAAGTGTTCGCGCACACCCTCTGGCACAAGGAATTTCGCGTCCTCGGGCCATCCGTAGCTGCGCTTGGTCAACTTGATCTCTTCTTCACCAAGCGGTTCACCATGAGCGGCAGGACTATCTTCCTTATGCGGAGAGCCATAGCCGATGTGGCTGTCTACGATAATGAGGCTTGGCCGCTCTGACGTTTTCTTGAACGTGCTTAGAGCCCGCTCCACCATGTCCAGATCGTTCGCGTCGCCTACGCGCTGGACGCTCCAACCATATGACAGGAAGCGTGAGGCAACGTCGTCGCGAAATGTTATGTTCGTATGTCCCTCGATGGTCACGTGATTGTTATCGTAAATCCAGCAAAGGTTATCGAGTTGGAGATGGCCGGCGAGCGAAGCTGCTTCGCTCGCGATGCCTTCCATCATGCAACCGTCGCCGCATAGCGCGTAGACATCGGCGGTGAAGAGGTCGAAGCCGGGGCGGTGATATCGGGCGGCCAGCCACTTATTCGCGATCGCCATGCCAACGCTCGTGGCCACACCTTGGCCAAGCGGACCCGTAGTGGTCTCGACACCTGACGTCCAGCGATATTCCGGGTGGCCGGGGCAGCGGCTGCCGAGCTGTCGAAAGGTCTTGATGTCGTCGAGGGAAACGGAGGGCTTTCCGACAATCTCGTAATCGGGATCCACCGCCTTGACGCCGGTGAGGTGGAGCATCGAGTAGAGCAACATCGATGCGTGTCCAGCGGAAAGGACGAAACGGTCGCGATTCGGCCATATGGGATCCTCGGGATCAAACCGAAGAAAACGCTGCCACAAACAGTACACCACCGGTGCCATTCCCATTGGAGTGCCGGGATGCCCGGAGTTGGCTTGCTGAATGGCATCGATGGATAGCGTGCGAATCGTATTGATCGCCAATTGCTCGATTTGTTTGTCTCTCACTGGTTGTTCCTTTTCCGTAGCCTCCAGCGACCGAGCCCAAATCTCCTTGCTGGTGGGGCCGCGCGCGTTTACAGTTTTCACGGGCCGCCGACAGGGTGCGGTTCCAGGGAGGCTACCTTGGCCAAACGGCGCACATGCCGTTCTGCCGCACTGAACTCGCATGCAAGAAACGTTTGAACGAGATCCCAGGCCACGGCCGGTCCCACGGTCCGGCCGCCCATACAGATGACGTTCATGTTGTCATCCTGAACCCCTTGCTGGGCCGAAAAGTGGTCGTGCACCAACCCGGCTCGGACGCCCGGGACCTTGTTGGCACACACCGAAGCGCCAACGCCGCTACCGCAGATTGCGATACCGCGAGTTACTTCGCCCGCGGCCACGGCTCGCGCGAGTGGAACTATTATGTCGGGATAGTCGTCCAACCGGTTCAGCTCATGAGCACCGAAATCGACTACGTCATGCCGCGCTGCACGTAACTGGACGAGCAGGTCTTCTTTCAGACTAAATCCACCGTGATCGGTGGCGATTCCGACGCGCATGTTTCTACTCCGAAGTATAGGCCGCTTTCGCTACCATATCTCCAGCCGGCGACACTTGTTATCTATTCGACTCGTGCTTTTTCAAAGATGTCTACGAACTCGCGATACCGCCGCGCGATCTCGTTAACGGCGGCTTCGCGCGCGGTTTTTTTCGCCCGCCATCCGACGAGCGGTTCCCAGAAGTCGGTGCGCCCAACGGCGAATCCGATGAAGCCAGGCACCGTAGCCGCAATTATCAGCCATTCGCGCACCTTCTTGTCATCCTCTGCCCGGCCCAGAACGATGCAACCCACTTTGTCCCGCCCCCCGTAACGGGCGGCCGCCACGATGCGCTCGCAATCCTCTCGGCGATCAAGACCTTCGATCTTCCAGACGTCGGGTTCGACGTGCGCATCCTGAAGCTCTTCTATGGTGTGGACCATAAGCTGAGGGCGAATCACCAAGTCGTAAGTTTTCTTGTCACCGTTGACCCTTTCCAGTTGCGCCTTCTCCGCCGGAACCAGCAGCTCAAACATGAAAAGACTTCGACTCTCGCTATGTAGATACTGGGACAAGCGCTTGAGCCGGTCTGTTTGCCTCCGGTTGAGAGCCTGGTCGCCCTCGGGGTTGTATCGCACCAGCACTTTGCAAAATGTCGGTTGAAAGGTCTCGATGTGGGCGGGAAAGTCTTCGCCGTACTCGAAATCGAACTCATCCTGTCCGCTCTTCTCGACAGGACTAGCGATAGTAAAACCGTCCGCCTTGGCGTCGTGCAGTATGGCTGCCCCGAATTGCTCGTCCACCAGGATACCTGCCTTCTGCTTCGGCACGCCGGCGGCCACAGCTGCCTTGAAACCGTCATAGATCACCTGTTTTGCTTCAGCGATCTGCGCCGTCTGTTCGGGGGTCAGTGCGCCCTTCCAGCCGAACATGCCCGTTTCGAACGAGCCGCGGTGGTCGAACGGCAGGACATATAGTGACCGGTCAAATCCGAGCGTCATCGGGAAGTCTCCTTTAGTCTGCGGTAGCGACGGATCAGACTATTTGTCGAACTATCATGTTCGAACTTAGGCTCAGCCTTGCTCTCGAGTTCGGGGATGATGCGCTGGGCCAGGACTTTGCCCAATTCAACGCCCCATTGGTCAAAGGAATCAATGTTCCATACGACTCCCTGGGTGAAGACGCTGTGCTCGTAAAGCGCAACCAATTTACCCAAGGCCGCAGGCGTCAGCCGGTCGATCAGAATGGTGTTGGATGGCCGATTACCTTCGAACACCCGTTGAGGAACGAGCCAATCCGGTGTGCCCTCAGCCTTTACTTGTTCGGGCGTCTTGCCGAACGCGAGTGCTTCGGTTTGGGCGAAGACGTTCGCGATGAGCATGTCATGATGTCGGCCCAGGGGATTGAGCGAGTGACTGAACGCGATGAAATCGGCAGGGATTAGCTTCGTCCCTTGATGGATCATTTGGTAGAAGGAGTGCTGACCGTTGGTTCCGGGCTCGCCCCAGTAGATGGGGCCCGTCTGGTAGTCTACTTCGCTACCTTCAAGTGTGACGTGCTTGCCATTGCTCTCCATCGTCAACTGCTGGAGGTAGGCCGGGAAGCGCTTGAGGTATTGCTCGTACGGAAAGACTCCAACTGTCTGCGCGCCGAAAAAATCGTTGTACCAGACGGATAGAAGCCCCATCAGCACCGGCAGGTTGCGGTCGAGTGGTGCGGTACGGAAATGCTCATCCATCTGGTGGAAGCCGTCCATCATGGCGCGGAAGTTGTCGGGGCCAATGGCCAGCATCGTGGAAAGGCCGATCGCGGAATCCATCGAATAGCGCCCGCCAACCCAGTCCCAGAAGCCGAACATGTTGGCGGTATCGATGCCGAACTTCGCAACTTCTTCTGCGTTGGTCGAGACCGCGACAAAATGCCTGGCGACCGATTTTTCGTTGTTCCCCAGCCCCGCGATCGACCATAGCCGGGCCGTGTGCGCGTTGGTCATGGTCTCCAGCGTTGTGAACGTCTTCGAAGAGACGATGAAGAGCGTTTCGGCCGGATCGAGGTCACGGGTCGCTTCGAAGAAGTCAGTGCCATCGACGTTGGAAACAAAGCGGAACGTGATCGAGCGATCGCTGTAATGTCTCAGCGCTTCGTACGCCATTACGGGCCCGAGGTCGGAGCCGCCGATGCCTATGTTGACAACGTTGCGTATGATCTTACCGGTGTGGCCCCTCCATTCGCCGCGGCGGACGCGGTTGGAGAAGTTAGCCATCTTGTCCAGCACGGCATGAACCTCAGGCACCACGTTGTCCCCGTCCACGACAATCGAGGCTCCTTTCGGGGCGCGCAGGGCCACATGCAACACAGCCCGCTTTTCGGTGATATTGATCTTCGCGCCGCGGAACATCGCGTCGCGCCGCTCCGCGACGCCTCGCTCCTTGGCGAGCTGCACGAGCAATTGAATTGTTTCCTCGGTAATGTGGTTTTTGGAATAGTCCAGGTACAAGTTTGCGCCTTCGACGGTAAAACGCTCTCCCCGGTCTGGATCGTCCGCGAACAGCTGCCGTAAGTGGATATCTTTGACTTTCTCGTAGTGCGCCTGCAGCGCGCCCCACGCGGGAGTCTCTCTTAAAGGTCTGCCTTCCAGCATTTGCTCTGTTCCTTCGTGCTGGTTACTTCAACGCCTTGCTCTTGGCCTCGATTGCGTTCAAAAGGTCCTGCCAGGAATCGTCAAAAGATTTGGTTCCCTCGCTCTGCAGATCTATGCCAAGTTTTGCCACATCAACTCCGACGCTGCCGAACTCTGCGAGCACTTGCTCACAGTCCCCGCCGCCGCGCGGAATGACACTACTTGCCCGACCGTGCTCGGCGAACGCGAGCAAAGTTTCCTCGGGCATGGTGTTGATTGTGTTGGGAGCGGCTAAGGCACCTATATAAAGGACATCGGAAGCCTTTGGATCCTTGGTGCCGGTGCTCGCAAAGAGCAACCGTTGCGGGCGTGCGCCGCAACTTGCCAGTTGCTGCCAGCGATCCGAATCCAGCAGGTCGCGGTATGCCGCGTAAACTTGCCGGCCGATGGCGACTCCGAGCTTGTCACGATCCCAGTCGGGTACTTTATCCATTGTCGCCTTGTCCCAGCGGCTGACGAAAAGCGATGCGACTGAAGGGACGTCGGGGCTTAGACCGGAGGCGACTCGAAGCTCAAGTCCGCGCATATAAGCCTCGACGGCGGCCAGGTAATGGTCGCGCGTGAAAAGCAGAGTTACGTTCACTGGTATGCCCAAGAAGATCGCATCTTCGATGGCTGGTGCTCCTTCCTTGGTGCCGGGAATCTTAATAAACAGGTTGCGCCGGTTGGCCTTTTTGTGAAGGGCTCTGGCCTCGGCCACCGTCGCCTTGGCGTCGTAGGCAAGGAGCGGCGAAACCTCAAGCGATACCCAGCCATCCACACCGGCCGTGCGTTCGTGGATCGGAGCGAACAGATCGGCGGCACGTGTCAAGTCCTGCACCGCCAGCTCAAAGAACAACTCTTCTCCGAAAAGACCGTTACCTACGAGCCGGCGAATTTCGGAATCATACGATTTGCTATGGGTGATGGCGTGGTCGAAGATCGTTGGATTCGATGTGAGTCCCGTGACTGACAACTCGTCGATGTAGTGCTTGAGCGTACCACTGTCGAGCAAATCGCGCGTAATATTATCAAGCCAGAGACTCTGGCCCAGATTATGGAGCACCTCGGCCGCTCTCATCGTGTCACCTCCATCGGTTCGTCGCCTTGGTGAGATCGCGCAGCTGTTCAAAAGCTGGAGCTGAAAGCATCTCTTCGTCGCAGCGCCAGCGCCAGTTACCTCCGGCGCGGCCCGGCACGTTCATCCGTGCTTCGCTTCCTAAATTAAGTACATCCTGGAGAGGAGCCATCGCCAACGCCGCAGCCGACGACCACACCGTTTCCATCAAGGCTGTCGTGACCTGCCGACTGTTGCCCTCGGGCCGGTTGAGGTATTTCCACACCCGCTGCCGTGATTGACCTTGCAGCTCTTCAAACCATCCGCGCGTAGTGTTGTTGTCATGAGTGCCGGTATACGCGACCACATTACGAGGGTAGCGCTCCGGCAGGTGCGGATTTTCCGGATTGCCGTCGAAGGCGAACTGAAGCACTCTCGTCCCAGGGATACGAAACTGGTCGCGCAATGCGCACACGTCGGGCGTGATCACTCCCAAGTCCTCGGCAAAAAATGGAAGGGCCCCCAACTTCTTCCGTACTGCGCTGAAAAACTCAGCGCCCGGACCTGACAGCCAATGTCCAACTTTGGCCGTGGTCGCTCCAGCCGGCACATGCCACGCCGCGGCGAATCCACGAAAGTGATCCAGCCGAATAGCGTCGACGTGTGAGAGCAAGGCGCGCACCCGATCGATGGACCAGCGAAAGCCGGTTCGCCGATGGGCCTCCCACTCGTACACCGGGTTGCCCCAAAGCTGTCCATCAGCGGTGAAGTAGTCAGGAGGCACGCCGCCTACAAAACGTGGGTGGAGGTGATCATCGAGCAGGAACAGCTCGGGGTTAGCCCAAACATCGCTCGAATCCGGGGAGACGAAAAACGGCAAATCGCCAATCAAACGGACGCCCTTTTCATGCGCGTATTTCTTGAGTCGTTCGCCCTGCTGAAACAACAGGAACTGTGCGAAGCAGACCTGCTCGATTCGGTCAGACAATTCACCGCGGGCCCGAGTTAGTGCGGCCGGGACTCGCCGAACGAACTCTGCAGGCCACTCGAGGTAATCGGCGCCGCTGTACTTGAACTTTAGTGCACGGAACAATCCATAATCGTCCAGCCAATGCGCTTCGGCGTGACGGAACTCATCGAAGCCGACCTGCAAATCCCGGCGGGCCCCCTGTTTGAAGTTGGTCCAGGCCGTTTCGAGCAGCTGGCGTTTGAACGGGACGATGGCGTCGTAGTCGATGGCGAGCGAAAACGAATGACGAGAATAATCGTCGGCTCGCAACAGTCCGTCCTCGACGAGAGAGTCTGGACTGACCAGGAGTTCGTTTCCGGCGAAGGACGACAGCGGTTGATACGGAGAGTTGCCGTACCCGGTGGGGCCGAGAGGCAGCGCTTGCCACCAGCTCTGCCCTCCTTCTTGGAGCCGGTCGATCCACGCGATCGCGGAGGGTCCCACGTCGCCGATCCCGTACACCGAGGGCAGCGACGTAACGTGCAGCAACAAGCCTGACGCACGGTAGTCAGGCGGAAACGGCGGAATGGACAGAGGCCGGTCGTTGTTGCTCATTGTGGCTCTGCCCGCGAGCTGCGGTCTGGCTCAGACGACCCCAACGCGCGTTTGACGATTGCCTGAGCTTCGTCGACGATGGTGTTCTGGTGCTCTCGGTCCTTGAAACTTTCCGCATAGATCTTGTAGATGCTTTCGGTTCCGGACGGACGGGCCGCGAACCAGCCGCTGGCGGCGATTACTTTCAAGCCGCCGATCGGAGCCTGGTTGCCGGGAGCGTTTGTCAGCTTGGCGATTATCGACTCGCCCGCCAGCGTCGATTCCGTGATCGCTTCTGGAGAAAGCTTTGCCAGCCTGGCTTTCTGTTCCGGTGTCGCAGGGGCGTCGAGTCGCTCGTATAGCGGATCACCGAATTCAGCCGTCAGTCTCCGGTAATGTTCACCCGGGTCGCTGCCGGTGCGCGCGGTAATCTCAGCGGCGAGGAGGTTGGGAACAATTCCGTCCTTGTCGGTCGTCCACACGGTGCCGTCGCGCCGCAGGAATGTCGCCCCCGAGCTCTCCTCGCCGCAGAATCCGATGCTGCCATCCATGAGTCCCTCGACAAACCACTTGAATCCGACCGGCACCTCGATCAGCCGACGCTTGAAGCCCGCCGCCACCCGATCGATCATGCTGCTGCTAACGATGGTTTTCCCAACGGCCACCGCCGGGGACCACTGCGGACGATTCGCGAAGAGGTACGAAATCGCAACCGAAAGATAATGGTTCGGATCGAGCAGGCCTTGGCTGTGGCTCACGATTCCATGACGATCGGCGTCGGTGTCGCTTGCGAAGGCGACGTCGAATCGGTCTTTCAGGCCGACGATACGCGCCATCGCGTATACCGATGAAGGGTCCATTCTGATCTGGCCGTCCCAATCGACCGTCATGAACCTGAACGTCGGGTCGACGGCGTGATTGACGACCTCAAGGTTAAGCCCGTAGCGCTCGCCGATTGCATCCCAATAGGCCACGCTGGCGCCACCCAACGGATCGACCCCTATGCGAACCTTGCTCTCCCTGATTACCTCCACGTCGACCACCGTGGGGAGATCGTCTACGTAAGAATTCAGGTACTCATGCCGATGGATTGTTGGAACCTTGCGCGCTCCCTCGATTGGTATCCTTGCGACTCCGCGCAGATCGTTCGCGATAAGTGCATTGGCCTGCTCTTCAATCCATGCTGTCACGTGAGTGTCAGCGGGACCGCCATGCGGCGGGTCGTATTTGAAGCCGCCGAATCGCGGCGGATTGTGCGAGGGCGTGATGACTATGCCATCCGCAAGTCCACGCTGGCGACCCCGGTTGTAGCTGAGAATCGCGTGTGAGATCACCGGCGTGGGCGTGTAGCCATTTGCCGCATCGACCATCACTTCGATGCTGTTGCCGGCCAACACCTCTAATGCACTTTTGAAAGCGGGTTGCGAGAGCGCGTGCGTATCGAAACCGATGTATAACGGTCCGTCGATGGCCTGCTGCTTTCGGTAGAGGCAGATCGCCTGGGTAATCGCGAGGATGTGTGCCTCATTGAAGGAGTTTTCGAGCGAGCAGCCGCGATGCCCGGAGGTGCCGAATACCACGCGCTGCGCGATCACGGATGGATCGGGTCGGCCTGTATAGTAAGCGTGCACAACCTTCGGAACATCGATCAGAATCGCCGGCTCGGCGGGTTTCCCTGCTTTGGGACTAACGTTCATGATTGGTTTCTCTTCGAATGTGGTCGAGTCAAATCAGTTATGTGAGGGGACAAGGCTCGACGTTCCAGATGTCCTTCGCGTACTCGGCAATGGTTCTGTCGCTTGAGAACTTGCCGGAGCTCGCCACGTTCAAGATCGCCCTACGCGCCCATTCTTCTCGGTCCGCGTATGAGTCGACGAGCCTGCGGTCGGCCTCGAGATATGACTTGAGGTCCGCCAAGTGCATGTAATAATCCCCGTGCGTGAGAAGGGCGTCCCGCAACGGCTCAAACACGCCACGCTCATTAGGGCCGAAGTGATCAGAAAAGATCAGGTCCAAGGCAGCTCGCGTTTCGGGTTCATTGTCATAGTGCCAGTGCGGATTGTACCAGCTTCGGCTAGCGGCCACCTGCTGGGCTGTAAGACCGAACAGGAAGAAGTTTTCCTCCCCCGCTTCCTGCGCCATCTCGATAGTCGCTCCGTCGCGCGTGCCGATAGTCAGAGCCCCGTTCATCATAAACTTCATGTTGCTGGTGCCGCTGGCCTCGTAACCGGCGGTTGAAATCTGATTGGAAACGTCGCTGGCCGGAATCAAGCGTTCTGCCAGCGAAACATCGTACTCAGGGACAAACAGCACTTTGATTCGACCTCGTATCGCGGGGTCGTTGTCGATTGTATCGGCGACATTGTTGATGAACTTTATGATGAGCTTGGCGAGGTGGTAGCCTGGCGCCGCTTTCCCGGCGAAGAAGAAGGTTCGCGGTTGTATCTGCGCATGGGGGTTTTTTAGCAGTCGGTTGTACAGCACCACGATGCGAAGTGCGTTCAGGAGTTGCCGCTTATATTCGTGGACGCGTTTTACCTGGCTATCGAAAATTGAATCCGGATCTACCGTTACCCCGAACTTAGACTTGAGCCAGTCAGCAAACCGAACTTTCGTCTGACGAGTGGCCTCACGGAAGTTGTCGCGAAAGGCTCTGTTCGCGGCAAGCGGCTTCAGTTTGCTCAACTGGCTCAGATCGGTAATCCAGTCTTCGCCGATCGCCTCTGTGATCATGCGAGCCAAGGCCGGATTCGCGAGCAGCAACCAGCGCCGCGGCGTGACGCCGTTGGTCTTGTTGTTAAAGCGTTCGGGAAACAATTCGGCCAGATCCTTGACCGTCGTCGTGCGCAGTAATTGCGAGTGAATCTCGGCTACACCGTTGGTGCTGTGCGACCCGACGATCGCCAGGTTGGCCATGCGTACGTACTTGTTTAGGCCCTCCTCGATCAGGCTGATCCTAGCGACTCGGCCGTCATCGCCCGGAAAGCGGGCCCGAACCTCATCGAGCAACCGCCGATTGATTTCGAATATGATCTCCAGATTGCGCGGTATAAGTATCCGAAACCACTCAACTTGCCATTTCTCGAGAGCCTCGGGTAAGAGCGTGTGATTGGTGTACGCGAGCGTTCTTCGCGTCAGGTCCCAGGCTTCGTCCCAACCGAGCTTCGCCTGGTCGAGCAGAATCCGCATCAACTCCGGGACCGCGATCGCTGGATGTGTGTCGTTGAGCTGGATGGCGACCTTGTCGGGAAGCTCGGTCCAATCGGGATTGTCGCGCTGAAACCGTCGCACAATATCGGCAAGCGCACAGGCGACCAGAAAGTACTCCTGCACAAAGCGCAAGCCCTGCCCCAAACTGGTAGAGTCGTCGGGATAGAGGACTCGGGTGAGAGATTCAGCCCCGAGCCTTTCAGCCACGGCGCCGACGAAATCGCCGTGGCTGAACGCTGGAAAGTTGAACTCGTCTGGAGCGGCGGCGGCCCACAGTCTTAGCGTGTTTATGGTCTTGCCGCCGTAGCCAACCACCGGACGATCAAAGGGAATCCCGATCAGCGTCGAAGGCCGATCGCTGACCGGATGTAGCGCTCCCCCGCGGACCTCAATGGAGCAGTTAAGCTGCAGTTCGACTCTTTCAAGCGGACGAGCCAGTTCCCAAGGGTCCGGGCGACGCAGCCAATTGTCCGGGCGTTCCTGCTGCCAGCCATTGTCGATTGATTGCTTGAACATCCCGTATTCGTAGCGCAGCCCATAGCCCATTCCTGGGAGTTGCATCGCT
>JBKQPD010000098.1:0-77166 GCA_052145175.1 Binataceae bacterium (SeqCode)
TCTCCCTGGACAAGGAGAGGTGTTTAAGAGCAGCGCCGCTTCCTAAAACCTCTCCTTTGTCCAGGGAGAGGTCGCCACGGTGAGGCGTTTCGCCGAAGCCGTGGCGGGTGAGGGCACACGGAGTTCCTACCAAGTAGGCGACGGCACAAAAATTCACAAACTCTCAGAATGACAACTCTACTTTTTGTGCTGAAAAAAGCCATTTTTGTCATTCTGAGCGCAGCGAAGAATCTAGAGGTATCTGAGGCACCCGAGTCGCACTGGAATCCGGACCCCATTCCCTTCGAGGGACTCAGGGCAGACTCTCGCGCGGACTCTCCCATCCTTAACGCAGCTCGCAGACTCGCCTGCTCGGGCGCGCAAGCGCGCCCTGGCGGGTCAGGGCGAGGCGTGGACAAAGAGCGCCAGCGATATTCAACTAACTTGCGGGACATAACACTATCGAGACTTATCCACGCCGAGCCGCAGGCATCGCGTCGCAATCGGACAGCGCGAGCACCACGGCGATACCGGCTGGCACAAGGTCTGTCCGAAGGCGACCAGCAACCCATTGTATTCTAACCAGTAGCGGCGCGGCAGCACCTCGCGCAAGGCGCTCTCGGTCTTGTCGGCGTTTGGCGTTTTGACCAGTCCCCATCGATTCGAGATCCGATGGACGTGAGTGTCGACACAGATCCCGGGGCGGCCGAAGGCCTCGGTCACGACCAGGTTGGCGGTCTTGCGGCCGACGCCGTTGAGCCTGAGCAGGTCGTCGATCCGATCAGGCACCTGACCGCCGAAGCGGGCGAGCAGGTCGCGGGCGATACCCTGCACCACCCGCGCCTTGGTGCGATAGAAGCCGACCGGGTAGATGAGCTGGGCGATCTCTTCCGCGGTCAATGCAAGGATCGCGGCCGGGGTGCTCGCGCGCGCGAACAGGCGCGGGGCGGCGACCGCCGTGGTCTCGTCCTTGGTCCGCAGGCTCAGGATACAGCCGATCAGGGTGAGAAAAGGGTCGCGCTTTTCGGCCGCCATCAGGGTCATCACCGGGGCATTCCAGGCGGGCGCCGCCTCGCGCAGGACGCGCAGCAGACGTCCCACAGTTGCGCCGGTAACGGCGACCGTCGCGGATTTTGTACTGCGTGTTCCGCTGCGCGTCCTGGTGACCATCGGGCCGTGTTCTAGCGTGACGCGGCGCGCAAGGGAAATCGCGGTGCGGAGGTCGTTTGACCCTGCGTGACGATCGGCGCTAATTAGCGCGAGATAAAGATGACCGTGCCGGAGGCACGGAACAGGGGTGCGCCAGTGGAGCGCAGCGGAACGAGCAGGCGAGTCTGCGAGCTGCGTTCAGGAAAAGTCTCCGCGAGCCGCGGCCAAAATAAAGACGGGAGCAACCCATGGAAGAACTCAACAAGGAACTGTTGCTTGATCTATACCATTCGATGGTGCGTATCCGCCTGTTCGAGGAACGCGTGCGCGATCTCGCCCTGAAAAACGAGATTCCGGGCTTCGTGCATGTCTCGATCGGCGAAGAGGCGAGCGCGACCGGCGTCTGTGCGGCGCTGCGTCCGACCGATCGCATCACGTCGACCCATCGGGGCCACGGCCATCTGATCGCGAAAGGCGGCCGCCTCGACGGCATGATGGCGGAGCTGTACGGCAAGCGCACCGGCTACTGCAAAGGCAAGGGCGGCTCGATGCATATTGTCGACTTCAAGCTGGGCATCCTGGGCGCCAACGGTATCGTCGGCGCGGGACTGCCGATCGCGACCGGCTCGGCGCTGGCCGCGGTGGTCGCGGGACGCGACGACGTGACCGCGTGCTTCTTTGGTGACGGCGCTTCCAATGAAGGCACCTTCCACGAATCGCTCAATCTGGCGGCGGTCTGGAAACTGCCGGTGGTCTTCGTCTGCGAGAATAATGGTTTCGGCGAATTCACCCCGGCGGCGACCGTCACGGCGGTGCGGGATATCGCGCAACGGGCGCAGGGTTACGGAATACCGGGGCTGATTATCAACGGCAACGACGTCGTCGAAGTCTATCGCTACGCGAGTGAAGCGGCGGAGCGGGCGCGCGCCGGCGAGGGCCCGACGCTGCTCGAATGCAAGACCTATCGATGGGAAGGGCATGTGGTCGGTGAGGCGGCGTTTCTCGGCGCGGCAGCCTATCGCGAGCAGGCGGAAATCGACGAATGGAAAAAGCGCTGTCCGCTGATCCGCTTCCAGAAGTTCGCCGCCGAATCCGGCCGAATCGGCGCCGCCGAACTCAGGAAAATCGAAGAGGAAACGGCCGCCGAGCTCGAGGCGGCGGTGGCCTTCGCGCGCGAAAGCCCGCTGCCCGATCCGTCCGAAGTCACCGACGATGTGTACGCATGAGCACCTTCGGCAAAACAAGGAACCGGGATTCCCTTCGAGGGACTCAGGGCAGGCTTTCGTTGCGCGACGTTTTTCATGAGCGGCGCAAGGACGCGCCGCTCTTTGACAGCTTCACTCAGAATGACAATGCTACTTTTTGTCACAATAAGCCCTTTGTCATTCTGAGCCCTTCGTCGCTGCGCTCCTCGAGGGTAAACTCCGCGAAGAATCCCGGAACCGTTAGGCGACGCGCGGCCAGAGATTAAGAGGTATTTCCCATGGCGATGACCACCTATGTCCAGGCGATCAATCAGGCGCTCTTCGAAGAGATGGAGCGTGACCCGCTCACCTTCGTGATGGGCGAGGACGTCATCCTGAGTGTCTTCGGCGCGACCAAGGGACTGTTCGAGAAGTTCGGTCCCGTGCGCGTGCGCAACACGCCAATCGCGGAAGCGGGCTTCGTCGGTGCCGCGGTGGGCGCGGCGATGGCCGGGGTGCGGCCGATCTGCGAAGTCGAATTCGCGAGCTTCTTCTACTGCGCGTTCGATCAGGTGTGCAATCAGGCCGCCAAGCTGCGCTACATGTCGGGCGGCCAGGCCCGGATGCCGATCACTTTCCGCACGGTGTACGGCGCGATGGGTGGCGCCGCGGCGCAGCATTCGGAAACCGTATACGCGCAGTTCCTGAGCGTGCCGGGGCTGAAGATCGTCGTGCCGTCGGGGCCCTCCGACGTCAAAGGGCTGCTCAAGAGCGCGATTCGCGACGACAATCCGGTGATCGTCTTCGAGCATGGCGGGCTGGGGCGCCTGCGCGAGGAGATTCCCGCGGGCGATCATCTCGTGCGGCTCGGCAAGGCGGCGATCAAACGCCCGGGCGAAAACGTCACGCTGGTCGCGATCGGGGCGATGGTGACGAAGGCGCTCAAGGTTGCCGACAAACTCGCCAAGGAAAATATCAGCGTGGAAGTCGTCGACCCGAGGACCCTAGTGCCGCTCGACGAGGAGACCATTCTGAGTTCGGTGGCGAAGACTAATCGCGCCGTAATCGCGGACGAGGGTCATCTGCGTGGCGGCGCCGCCACCGATATCGCCGCGATGATCGGCGAGAAGGGATTCGATTTCCTCGACGGCCCGGTCAAGCGGGTGACTTCCCTCGATGTTCCGATCCCTTTCAGCCCGCCGCTGGAGAAAGCCGCGATCGCGGACGAAGCGCGCATCGAAGCGGCTATCCGGGAAGCGGTGGGACATTAAGCGCGGCGCACAGCCGTCAGGTTAACAATGATCGCGTCGGAACCTGCGAATACCTGAGCAACGATGCCAATCGAAGTTACGATGCCGAAATTCGGCCTCACGATGCATGAGGGTACGCTCCAGCGCTACTTCAAGGCGGCGGGGGAAGCCGTCAAGGCCGGCGAGCCAATTTACGAAGTCGAAACCGAAAAGGTGCTCTATGAGGTCGAGGCTCCGGGGTCGGGTGTGCTGGCGCTCTGGATTCATCCCGAGGGCGATACGGTGGAATGCGGTGGGCTGGTCGCGCTAATCGCGACGCCGGGTGAGGACGCGGCGGCGCTCGCTGCGCAACATGGCGCCAGCGGGGCGGTAGCGCAATCGCGTCCCGGGGAGGCCGAGGGAGGCGAGCCGGACGGCGCGCCCCCCTCGGCCTCCCAAGTCGTGGCGCTGGCGGCGCCCGACGGGCGCCGCCTCGCGAGTCCGGTCGCGCGCAAGCTCGCGAGCGAGCTCGGGGTCGACCTTGCGCGCGTGACCGGCACCGGCCCCGGTGGCCGGGTCACGCGCGAGGACGTCGAGCGCGCCGCGCAAGGCGGCGCGAGTACGCCGTCGGCGCCGCCGCGTGTGAGCACCGTGCAGGCTCCGCTGGCGGCGGCTACGGCGGCGCCAGCCGCCGTAGCCGCGGCCAGCACAAAGCCGCGCGTCCGCACCTTGCCGATGCGCGGGATCCGCAAGACGATCGCGGCGCGGATGCAGCAGAGTCTCCGCGAAACCGCCCAGCTTACGATCAGTACCGAGGCTGACGTCAGCGCCGCGGTGGAGCTGCGCGGCCGTCTCACGCGGGAGTTCGATTTCACATACACCGACCTGCTGATCCACGCGGCCGCACGGGCGCTCATCCGCCATCCGCGGATGAATGCGCGGCTCGTCGAGGACGCGATCAATGAAAATGCCGAGGTCAACGTCGGGATGGCGGTGGCGCTCGACGAGGGGTTGATCGTGCCGGTGGTGCGCGCGGCCGACCGCAAGAGCTTGCGTGAGATTGCAGTTGAAACGACCGAGTTGGCCGCGCGGGCGCGCGCCGGCAAGCTTACCCTTGACGAGGTGAGCGGCGGCACCTTCACGATCACGAATCTCGGTGGCTTCGGGGTCGACGTTTTTACCCCGATCCTGAACCTCGGCGAGGTGGGCATCCTCGGGGTTGGCCGGATCATCGAGAAACCGGCGATCTATCGCGGCGAAATCGCGAAGCGCTCGATGCTCGCGCTGTCGCTGACCTTTGACCATCGTATAATCGACGGCGCGCCGGCGGCGGCCTTTCTGCAAACGGTTATCGATGTATTCAACTACGGCGATCGCTAGCTCGTTGCGCCGCGCCGTCGTCCTTATCGCGTATACGCTTGCCGTGCTGGCGATCGCCTTGGCGGTGTCGTCCACGGCGGTCGAGGCCCGGGAGCATCATCACGGCGACGGCCTGACCGAAGCGGCGCCGCCACCCACACCGATCGCCTACGACAAGCTGACGAGCGAAGCCGTCGATCTCCTGAGCCGGGAGATTCGCATCAATACGACCAATCCGCCCGGCGACGAGCTGCCGCTGGCGAAACTGCTCAAGGAGAAATTTCTCTCCGACGGCATCCCGGCGACCGTCTGGGAACCACGTCCCGGGCGGGGAATTGTTGCCGCGCGTTTGCTCGGCTCCGGCCGCCACAATCAGGCGCTGGTCCTGCTGAGCCATCTTGACGTGGTCGCGGCGAATCCCAAGGAATGGCAGGTGCCGCCCTTTGCCGGCCAGATCAAGGACGGCGCTATCTGGGGCCGCGGCGCGATTGACGATAAGGGTCCCGGCGTGATCGAACTGATGGCGATGCTGGCAATCAAACGCGCCGGCCTGCTGCTCGATCGCGACGTCATCTTTATCGCGACCGGGGACGAAGAAGAGGGCGGACGCAATGGCGCGGGCTGGATGGTCGATCACGAGGCGGACGTTTTTGCCGACGCCGGTTATCTGCTCAATGAAGGCGGCGGCATCACGGCGCTGTCCAACGGCCGGCGCTACTACGGCGTTGCGCTCACCGAGAAGACGCCGCTCTGGCTCCGGCTGACGGCGCAGGGGGCCGAGGGTCACGCGGCGGCGCCCCCCGCCGAGACCGCGATCACGCACCTGGTCGCGGCGCTCGACCGCCTGATTGCCTATCGGCCGCAAATCCGCTTCATCGATCCGGTGCGCGATTACTTCAAGGCGATCGGCGAACTCGAGGACGGGCCGCCGCAGTTGCGCAACTTGCCGCACGCGTTGCGCGATGATCCGGATTTCGCTCGAAAATTCGTCGCCGTCCCGCGCAACAACGCGCTGGTCCGCGACACCTTCACGCCGACCGTGCTCAGCGGCAGTACCAGGACCGATATCATCCCCGCCAGCGCCGCCGCCGAGATCGACGGCTGCCTGTTGCCGGGCGACGACCCGCGGGAGGTCATCGCCAACCTGCGCAAGGTTATCGCGGACGATTCGATCCGGATTGACGTGATCCTTAATTTCGCCGCCGCTTCCTCGCCGCGCAAATCCCGGCTCATGACCGCGATCGGCCAGGTGGCCGAAGCCGACGACGCGCGGGTGGTGCCGGGAATGATCCCGGGCTTTACCGATAGTCACTATTTCCGTCAGAAAGGACTGATCGCCTACGGCTTTATTCCGCTCGAACTCACGCCCGCGGAGGAAAAAGGTTTTCACGGGAGCAACGAACATCTTCCGGTCAGGGCGCTCGGCGCCGGGATCAAGCGGATGGTGGCATTGCTCAAGGCGATGGGCGGTCTATAAATCAAGCGCGAAGTTGGAGGATCAGATCATGGCGAATGCACTCGAGGGGAAATCGGCGCTAATCACCGGATGTGGCAGCGGGATCGGCCGCGCGGCCTCTTTGGCGTTTGCGCGCGAAGGGGCGCTCGTGACTTGCGCAGACATCGATCAGAGCGGCGGCGAGGCCACGGTCGCGATGATTCGCGACGCCAAGGGCACGGCGGAATTCGTCCGGACCGACGTTACCGACGCGAACCAGGTCCAGGCGCTCATCAACCGGATCGTCAGCACGCACGGCCGTCTCGACTGTGCGTACAACAACGCCGGGATCGAAGGCGAGGTCATGGAAGTGCACGAAGCCTCCGAGCGCAACTTCGATCGGCTGATGGCGGTCAACGTCAAGGGCGTCTGGTTGTGCATGAAGTACGAGATCCGCCAGATGCTCAAGCAGGGCGCGGGCGCGATCGTGAACACCGCGTCGGTCGCGGGGCTGGCGGGCTTTCCGGCGCTCGCGCTTTACGTCGCGAGCAAGCACGCGGTGGTCGGACTGACCAAGAGCGCCGCGATCGAGTGCGGCCAAAGCGGGATCCGGATCAACGCGGTCTGTCCGGGCCCGGTCGATACCCCGATGATGGAGCGGATCACGCACAACGAGGGGCGGCCCGGGCGCGCGGAGTTCGAGGCGGTGGTTCCGATGCGCCGTTATGCGAACCCCAACGAGATCGCCAACACGGTCGTCTGGCTGTGCTCGGACCAGGCCTCGTACGTCACCGGCGTGAGCATGCCGGTTGACGGTGGACTGTTCGCCTCCTGAGCGCGGCGCGGCGGGGCGCGCCTAGTGCGCCGCGAACTCCGGCATGATCTCCTTGACCAGCAGGTCGCCCGATTCGGCTGATGATGGGAACACGATGTAGTAGGTCGTGCCGAACTCCTCGATTCGCGCGCGGAGCTCGCGGCGCACTTCGTCTGGCGTGCCGATCAGCAGCACGGGCGAATTGCGCGCCGCCTCGACGTTCGGGAAACCCATCCCGGCCGCGGTTCGGGCCAACGCCGCTTCGACGTCGCTCTTGCTGCGCGCCAGCGTGATCATACAGATGCCGCTGAGCTCGACCGCCTCCGGCGCGCGTCCCGCCGCGCTCTGGAACTGCCGCAGCATCGTGATCCGCCGTTTGAGCTCGGCATTGTCGAATTTCACCGCCGCCGCGGGGTCCTGCACGAAATCCTTGCCGTTGACGATCGGCGGAATCAGATTGACGAGCTGCGCTTCGGCGGCGACCAGTTCGAGGATCTTCTTGCCGGAGCCGCCGATCATGATCGGCGGATGCGGTTTTTGCACCGGGCGCGGATTATTGTAAGCCTTCTCGACCGAAAAATAGCGGCCGTGATAGGTCGGCTCGTCCTGCGTCCACATCGCCTTGAGCAGTTTGATCGCGTCGCCGAGCTGATCGATCCGTTCGACGTTCCCCGGATATGGATAGTTGTGCGCGTCGTATTCCGAGCGTTGCCAGCCCGCGCCCAGCCCCATGATGAGGCGGCCGTTGCTCAGATGATCCAGGGTCGACGCAATCTTCGCGAGCATCGGCGGTGTCCGGAACGACATCGCGGTCACGGTCGGGGTGAGCCGTACCTTGCTGGTGATCGTCGCGAGCGCGCTCAGCGTGGAAAAGCATTCGAGCTGCGGGGTCTGCGGTGATCCCAGGGGCGAGAAAAAATGGTCGTTGATCGAAATCGAGTAGAAGCCGTTGGCGTCGGCCCACAAGGCGGCCTTGCGCGCCTCGGGGAAGTCGCCGGTCGGCAGAAACAGGCCGAACTTTATACTGTGCATCGCAGCCGATCCTCCTGACGCGCTGGGCCTGAGCTGGCGCACCGCGTCTTGGCAGCCATCTCTTTAACTGACGCCAGCGGCCGTGACCAGAGCCGGCGCGGCGCTCGCCCGGTCAGTGGTGAAACTCGGCGTGCCAGGTTCCGACGCTATGCGGCCTTGGGCCGGTGAGGAAGGTGCGGCCCGTGATCGTCAGATTGTCAGGATCGACCAGAGTCGCAACTTCTTCGTCAACCACGGTCGCCGGGCTGGATTGCGGGAATTGCACGAGCGAAGCCGCGGTCAGGTTCAAGGTCAACGTGCCGCGTGAATAGATCTGGTTGGCGGTAACCGCGTAGACGCCGGTTTTTTCAACCGTGACTTGCGCACCGTGCGAGCCCAGACTCAGGAAACCCAGCACGGTGTCCAGCATGCGATATCTGGGGGTCAGTTCCAGCGTGAATTCCTGGGTCTGAATCCCGGTCGGCATATAACATTTGGTGACCTGGCGCAGCCGGTACAGGGAAGCGACGTCGGGGGCTGGCAGCACCTTATTAAACTTCCGCGGGTTGCCGACCCAGCAGCCGAAAAAGGCGGTCGGGATTTGCGGCTGTACAAGGGGTGGCGCAAGCGGGGGATTCTTGAGATCCGTCAGTTTCGGCAGCTCCAGGTGGTGCGCGCCGGCAGGCGCCGTCGGGAACACGGGTTCACCGGCCAGCGCCGCGGAATCAAGCAGAACCAGGAGCGAACACGCGATGATCATCATTAAAGTCATGCTGGGATTGTCGGATTGACCCGCGGCGGCGCAGAGCCAGAATTCACAAGCCGCAACCGGAACGCAAGCGCTGCGTCATATACTCGGGTGAACGGGTCGTTTGGTTCTTGTGAAATGGCCTGCTAATGATCCACGGAACAAAAATGCCTTGGTGGTCATCCGGATTGCTGCAATCAACTACGCGCCTCGTGCCCCGCATCCGCATCGAACTGTTCGCCATAGTTTTGCTCGGCCTGGCCGCGTTGACCGTCGGGATGAGCGAAGCACCGCTGGTCGACTGGGACGAGGCGACGTACGCGGAGGTCGCGCATGAGGCGGTTGGCAGCGGCAGCTATCTGCATTTAACGTGGAACGGCGATCCTTATCTGAAGAAGCCGCCCCTGCTGTTCTGGATGGTGATGGGGTCCTTCCGCACCTTCGGTGAGAGCGCCTGGGCGGCGCGCCTGCCGTCGGTCGCGGCCGGAATCGGGACATTGTTGCTGCTCTATTTTTCAGCGGCCGCGGTCGTCGGGCGGCTCGGCGGATTGTTCGCTGGATTGCTGCCGTTGGGCTTTTATTTTTTTATCGCGCGCGGTGGCCGCGAATGCGCCACCGACGGTCCTCTGGTCTTCTTCAGCACGCTCGCGGTGTTTGCGCTGACCAGGGCGCGGACCGACCGGCGCTGGCTGCCGGTGATCGGGGTGGCCAGCGGTCTGGCAATCCTCAGCAAGGGCGTCGCAGGGTTGCTTCCGCTGGGCGTGACCGCGCTGACGGTTGTGCTGGTTCCGGGCTTCGATGCGGTGGGCTTCGCGGGCCTGACGCTGGTTGCCGGGTTGACCCTGGCCGTGATCGCACCCTGGTTGATCTACGAACTGGGCGCCAACGGGCCGCTCTTCTGGGAGGTCTTCATCAAGCAGGAGACCCTGTTCAGAGTCGCCTCGCATATCGAGCTCCAGCGCCAGACGGCGGCGGCGACCCTGCCGACCTTTTTCCGTGAAGTGCGCTACTTGTGGGTGGTGGCGCTGCCCCTCGGCGGCCTGATCGCCGCAGCGGTGAAACGCGGCTCGCGCCTGAGCCTGCGCCAACTACCCCCCGCGGTGCTGGTGTGGTTGTTATGGTTGGGGCTGGGGCTCGCGGCGGCTTGCGCGGTGCAGACCAAGCTCGGCTGGTATGTTCTGCCGGCGCTGCTGCCGATGGCGTTGTTGTGCGGGTCGATACTGGGGGTCGCGCTCCGCGGCGGTACGCTCGCCCGCGGCTATACGCCCCGGCTCGCCGCGCTCGCGCTCGTGATTCTGGCGGTCGAGATGCCCGCTCATTGGCGGCTTATCAACCGCGCCTTTCGCGCCGAGCGGGAACGCAGCCGGCCGAGCTACGTGCTTGGCCTGCGCGCCCGCGCGCTCTGCACGGCGCGTGGTGACGAGGAGCTGTTCTTTGTCGGCGTCGAGCTGCCTACCATGGTTTACTACAGCGGGATGCACGCCCATTTTGTGACGTTCCCTTCGGCCGACTTCCCCGATCTCGCGTATCATCAACTGGTCCTGCGCGAGCCGGACGGCGCACTGTCGACGGTGGGCAATTTTGACGAGGAATGGAATCTCACTGGACCGCCCGAGGAACGCGGTGCGGCCGACGAGGCCGGTGGCCTGTGCCGCTCGATTGGCGCACGCGCGCCGTCCAGTGACCTGCGCCTGAGTCTGCTTGACGATCCGCTTTGACGGCCCGCGGCGGACTATCGCGCGCTGCTACCGTTCGACGAACTCGCCGAGAATCGCGGGTACGCGCAGCCGCGCCGGAATCAACTCCGCGCCGATACTGCGGTCGATCGCTTCGTGCAGATAATAGATGCGGCGTTCCTGATAGCTCAGGGGAATGGACGCGATCGTTCCGGACTCGAACGAATTCTGCATGAAGGTCAGGTTGCCGAGGTCCTCTTCCAGGACCCGTTCGGTGGCCGCGATCATGCGCTCACAGGCCTCCCGGCTGCGCTCGTCCATCGGCGCGGCCAGCATATAGTAGCTGTCGTAGCGCATCTCGCCGGGAGACAATGGCCACGCCTGGGCGACGAAGATCATCGTCTCGGACACGCCGATAGTAAGCGCTTACTTTTTCTGTCAAGGGCCGCAAGAGCGATTGACCTGCGCCACCCCGCCGGATAGTTGTTGCCGGACTTGTTGGGGAAATTTGTCGTGAAACCGCCGTCCACCACGCAACCAGCCAAGCGGCGCCTCGGGCGCCCGCGCAAACAGGATCAGCGGAAGGTGCGGCCGACCCGCGACCGGATTCTCGACGCGGCGGCCGAATTGTTCGCGCGTCACGGGTTCGACGCCACCCCGGTCGACGCGATCGCGGAACGCGCCGGCCTGACGGTGGGGGCCCTCTACCGTCATTTCGACGCCAAGGGGGCGCTGTTGCTCGACGTTGTGCGCCGCGCGCTCACTTCGCTGCCGATCGCCCGGCACATGCGCGGCGACAGCGGACGCGCCGATCTGCTGCCGCAAATGGTCGCGCTCTATATGGCGCCCGATTCGCGGCGGCTGCGCCGCCTCGTGATCGAGCTGCACACCGCCGCCAGCCGCAACCAGCGCGTCGCCCGGCTGTTTCGCGAGTTCAGCGAGCGGATGGCGCGCGATACGTGTGCCCGGATCGAGGCCGGGCGGCGTGACGGCACGCTGCACTCGACGCAGGACCCGGACCTTTCGGCGCGGCTGCTGATCGTCCTGATCGCGGGCTTGGCCCATGTCGATACGCTCTATCCCGCGCTCTCGGCGAACCTGGCGTGGCGTAATCTGGTGCTCGAAAATGTCGCGGCGCTGCTCGGTTTGAAGCCCGGGCAGGCGATCACCGCCGCGCCGATCGGACTGACTGACGCGCGCCGGCGCGCCGGCAAAGGCCGGCCCGCCCTCGACTCGTCTGGAGCGGGCGGCTAAACCTTTGCGGAGAACCGATTATTCGAGAGGTGGTCAACGCTGATGGCGCCGCGAGCTATACCTTCGACTTTGGCCATACTGGTGGGCGGTGGTCCCGCACCCGGAATCAACGGTGTGATCGCCTCGGCGGCGATCGAAGCGATCAACAACGGCCTGAGTGTGATCGGCCTGCGCGAAGGCTTTCGCTGGCTCGCCGCGGGCGACGTTACCCATACGGTGAAACTGACCATCAACGACGTGAGCCGTATCCACTTCACCGGCGGGTCGATCCTGCTGACCTCGCGCACCAATCCGGCGCGCGACGAGGCGACCCTGGCGCGGGTGGTCGAAACCCTGTTGCGTCTCAACGTGCGCTACCTGATCTGTATCGGCGGCGACGACACCACCTACGGCGCGACCAGGATCGCCGAGCTTGCGCGCGGCCGGATTGGGGTGGCCAGCGTGCCGAAGACGATTGATAACGACCTGCCGCTGCCCGAAAACGCGCCGACCTTCGGCTTCGAAACCGCCCGCGCGGTGGGCGCGGCGATTATCGAATCCCTGATGGAAGACGCGCGCACCACCGGCCGCTGGTACCTGGCGGTTTCGATGGGCCGCAAGGCGGGCTCGCTCGCGCTCGGCATGTGCAAGTCGGCCGGCGCGACGCTCGCGGTGATCCCCGAGGAGTTCAGCGGCGGCAAGTTCGAGCTTAACCTGGTGGTCGATACGATCGTCGGGGCGATTATCAAGCGCGCCGCGGCAGGGCGCGACAATGGCGTCGCGGTAATTGCCGAAGGGATCGCCGAATCGGCCGATCTCGGTCACGTGACGGAGTCGAGTTACGACGCCTACGGACATATCAGTATCGCGGATATTCCGCTCGGGATGCTGCTCCGCGATCAGGTCCGCGCCGCGCTCAAGGAATTGGGGATTGCCGCGAACGTGGTTAACAAGGATATCGGCTACGAACTGCGCTGCGCCAAGCCGGTGGCCTTCGACGTGGAATACACGCGCACGCTCGGTTACGGGGCGGTGCGCTATCTGCTCGGCGGCGGGTCGGGCGCCCTGATCGCGATAACCGGCGGCCGCGTCACTCCGGTCAACCCTGATGAATTGTTCGACCCGGCGACCGGCCGGGTACGCGTGCGCCTGGTCGATACTTCAACCGAATCCTACCGCGTTGCCCGCAGCTATATGATTCGGCTCGAGCCTGACGATCTCGAGGAACCGACGCTGTCGCAACTGTCGGTGCATACGAATATCACGGCGGACGCGTTCCGCGCGCGCTTCCTGCCGGCGGTAATGGCCACGGCCGCGCGCGCGACTGCGGATTCCTGAGCGCGCCGGCCCGTCGGGCGGCCGGCAGTGTCAGCCCGCTTCACGCATCATTTTGGCGAAGCGGTGCATCGCGTCGACGAACTCGCGCAGGTTGCCGCCCAGCGGCAGCATGTACATCGTCGAGACGTTGAACTTGCGGTAACTCTCGACCATCGCCGGCGACAGGCGGCTCATATCGACCATCGCCGTGACCTCGAGCTGGTTGAAGTCGCGTCCGGCCTTGTCCATCGCCACCCGCAGGCGTTCGTAGAGCGACGTTATCTGTTCGAGCGTCAGCAGCGCGATATGCCAGCCGTCGCCGAACTCGACCACGCGGCGCATCGCGGGCATCGACTCGCCACCGACCCAGATTGGCGGATGGGGCTTTTGGAGCGGCATCGGCAGCATGTTGACGTCGCGATCGAGTTTGATGAAGCGGCCGTCGAAGCGCGGATTCTCATCGGTCCAAAGGGCCTTCATCACGGCGATATACTCACGCGTGCGCTGCGCGCGTTCGTTGAAAGGAATCCCCAGGAGCTGGAACTCCTCTTCCATCCAGCCTACGCCGACCCCGAGAATCATCCGGCCGCCCGACAGCACGTCGAGCGTCGCGATCCGCCGGGCGACGTCATACGGATGGCGATACGGCACAATCAGCACGCTCGTGCCGAGCCGGACTTTATCGGTCGCGGCGGCGAGGAAGGCCAACGTGTCGAAAATATCCAGCCATGCCGCCTCGGTGTAGATCGAAAACGGCACCTGCTTGACGTCGTTGCCGTAGTACTCGGTGTAGGGCCAGGGCGAGTCGATCTTTTTCGCATTGACGATATGGTCGCCGGTCAGAATGGAATCAAACTCCCATTCCTCGGCGACGCTCGCCACTTCGAGGAGCTCTTTGCGGCCGCAAACCTGTGCGCCGCCCGCCAGATGTAGACCATATTTCATCGGGTTTTCCTACTCGCTTGTCGAGCTACTTTACTTGACTGGGCGTCCGTTGCGTCCGCGATCAGTTTCCGCGAGACCGCGCACGCGTATATCGTCCTCGAGCGAGCGCGACTTGAGCGCCTCTTCCAGCATGGTCATGCAAAAGGGGTAGCCAACCGCCAGCATCTCCGGGCCGGCCGCGATGATTTGCTCGAAGCGCTTTTGCTTGAACCGCCGGCCCAGTGGCAGAAAGTGCGGCTCTTGCACGAAGAAGGTCTCGTCAGGACTCCGCATCCCCGTTCCGGGTGACCTCGTCGACGATTTCCATCACGTCGAGGGTCTGGACTTTCTCTTCCAGCTGTTTGGCCTTGATGCCGTCGCTGAGCATCGTCATACAGTAGGGACAGGAGACCGCGATGACCTCAGGGTCAGTTTGAAGGGCCTGCTCGGTGCGGAGCAGATTCACCCGTTTATCCGGGTCTTCCTCGAGCCACATCCGCCCTCCGCCGGCACCGCAGCACATACCGAATTTATGGTGGCGTTCCATCTCCTGAACTTCGGCCCCCGCACCGCTGAGCAACATCCGTGGCTCGTCAAATACGTCGTTGTAACGGCCGTAGTAACAAGAGTCGTGGTACACGGTCCGCTTCGAGAATTCCGGAGAGATCTTGAGACGGCCCGAACTGATCAATTGACGCACGAGGTCGGCGGCATGAATGACCTCGTACGAACCACCGAATTGCGGAAATTCGTTCTTGATCGTGTTGAAACAGTGGGGACAGTTGACAATGATCTTACGAACTTTGTTTGTGTTGAGGGTTTCGATCAGCATTTGGGCCATCGTCTGGTAGAGGTACTCGTTGCCGAGCCGACGGGCCGTTTCGCCGTTGCAAGTTTCCTCGCGCGCGAGGCAGGCAAAGTCTACGCCTGCTTTCTGCAGCACGCGGACGAAGGCCTGCGTCGCCTTCTTGTTGCGATCGTCGAAGGCGCCGGCGCAGCCCACGTAGTAGAGGAACTCGGCGTCGGGCTTGTCGGCAAGGGTCGGGACGTTCATCCGTTCAGCCCACTCGAACCGCTTCTCGGAATCGAGCCCCCACGGGTTGGATTGCGTCTCCATGTTCTTGAAGGTGCGGGTAAGCTCCTTGGGGAAGCGGGCCTCCTCTTGCACCAGATGACGGCGCATGTCGACGATCTTGTCGACGTACTCGATCATTGGGGGACAAGCCTCCTCACAGGCTCGGCAGGTGTTACATGCCCACAGTGTGTCGTCGTGGATGACGGACCCGACGATGTTTTCGCCGACCTCGGCAGGTTCCGTGCCATCCTCTTTGCCTGGGTGGCTCCTCTTTTCGATCATCTCGTCCTGATGCTCGTACAGGTAGTCGCGCAGATCGAGTAGCAATTGACGTGGCGCCAAGGGCTTCTTGGTTGCCGTGGCGGGGCAATTCGAGGAACAACGGCCACATTCTGTACAACTGAACATGTCCAGCACCTGCTTCCACGTGAACTGATCGATGTGGGAGGTGCCGAAGCGCGTATCATTTTCGAGGTCCTGCTTCGCGAGCTGCCCCTTGGGCTCCAGTTTCGCGAAAAAAATATTCGGGATTGCAGTGATAATGTGGAAGTGTTTCGACGGCGGCAGTAAGTTCAAAAAGACGAGAACGACGAGGCCGTGCAACCACAAGGCTACGTAGCTCGCCTGCGAAGCGAAGCTCAGGCCCAGTTGCGCCAGGCCGAGACCCACCAACGCTGAGATAGGCTCCCACCGCGCCTCCCGAGCGATCCGCAGGTTGTTCGGATTGGAAACGATTCGCCCACCGTCATACACGAGGCCTGTCAGCATGACGATCGCGATGAAAACCAGGATCACATAGGCTTCCAGGTGGGATTTCTCGCGCTGGCGACTCTCGGGCGGAAGAAAGCCGTAAAGTCGCGGCGCGTGCGTGATTCCCCATCGCACCAGCGCCACCCCAACCGCAATCAGGATGGCGACCTCCGCGAAGTCCCGGAGCAACATGTAGGGGCCGCCGAGGAGCTGGAGGCTAAAGCCGGGAACGACGAACGAGTCGGAGTAGACACGGCCGAACATCGTGATGATCTGGATCCCGAGGACGCAAAAGCCCCAAAAGATGAAAAAGTGCATCCACCCGGCGGACCGCTCGGCTCCCGGGTTCCTGCGCACGAATTTCCTCTGGCCAAAGGCGTAGACCAGCACGGCCCGAACGCGTTCCGGAATGCGATCGAAGCGGGATACTGGGACGGCGCTCCGCAGTAGCTGAAAGCGGCGCCAGAGCTGGTAGAAAAAAACGCCCACGGCCGCCAAAATGCAAAGAGTAAAGAGCATTCCCGTCATCATCGAACCTCCATCATGCCGACCAAGTCCGATCCGCAAGTCAGTCGGGCGTTATCGGTGGATAGTCTGGGCCGCATCGGCGAGAGAGCAGTATCGTTGCTCTATGGAGCCGAGCGAGGATGATTCGTCGGCATCCTTTTGGTGTGTTCGAGGCTCAGTGCTTGAGCTTCTTGATCTCTTCGGTCATCTCGGGGACGGCCTTGAAGAGATCGGCGACCAGGCCGAAGTCGGCGACACTGAAGATCGGTGCTTCCTCGTCCTTGTTGATCGCCACAATCGTCTTCGAATCCTTCATCCCCGCCAGATGCTGAATCGCGCCGGAGATACCGACCGCGACGTAAAGCTCGGGCGCGACCACCTTACCGGTCTGGCCGACCTGCAGGTCGTTCGGGACGAAGCCGGCGTCGACGGCGGCGCGGCTCGCGCCCATCGCGGCCCCCAGCTCGTCGACCAGCGGTTCGAGCACGGTCTTGAAGTTCTCGCCAGACTTGAGGCCGCGGCCACCCGAAACGATGATCTTGGCCTCGACGAGTTGCGGACGGTCACTCTTGATTTCGTTGAAGTTGACGAACTCCATCTTGAGCGCCGCCGGATCGATCTCGGCCGCGACCTTTTCGACCGGGGCGGCGCTGGCGCCCGGCGTGGCCGCGTCGAACGCCGTGCCGCGCACGGTCACGACGCGCACCGGCCCGTCGAGCTCGACCGTCGCGAGCGCGTTGCCGGCGTACATCGGGCGAATCATCGTGCCGTCGTCATTGATCGCGATTATCTCGGAGGCCATCGGCGCATTGAGCCGCGCCGCGACGCGCGGCATCAGGTCCTTGCCCATCGCGGTGGCCGTTGCGAGCACGGTTTCGGCGCCGGTCTTCTTCACTAACGCGGTCAGTGCGTGTGCGGCAGCGTCGGTGAGATAATGGGCCAGCCGGGTATGCTCAAGCGCGATCACCTTGCTCACGCCATATTGGGCGATCACCCCGGCCAAGCTGTCGCAATTGTCGCCCAGCACGACGGCGATACAGTTGCCGGCACGCTTGCGCGCCATCTCGAGTCCCGCGTTGACCGCCACCAGCGTCGTCTTGGGAAAATGGCCATGCTTATGTTCGGCGAAAACCAGTACGTCACCCATTTCGATTCACTCCGCGCGCTCGACGAGCGCAGGCGCCAAGGGGCCAGCCGGGCCTCAGTAAGGCCGATCGGCGGCGCCCGCGGCGCGCGAAAATCCTATATAACTTTGGCCTCGGTATGCAGCGCCGCGACCAGTTCCTCCACGGAGCCGAGCTTGCGGCCCGCCTGGCGCTTGGCCGGCGCCGCCAGCGTTTTGAGCTTGAGCTTGGGCGTCAGATCAACGCCGAGACTGTCGACCGCGATCTCATTGAGCGGTTTCTTGCGCGCCTTCATGATTCCCGGCAACGACGCATAACGCGGCTCGTTCAGACGCAAATCGGTAGTGATAACCGCGGGCAACGGGAACGCGATCGTCTCGAGTCCGCCGTCAACTTCGCGCACCACCGTGCACTTGTCGCCGGCCAGTTCGATTTTGGAGGCGAAGGTAGCCTGCGGCCAGCCCAGCATCTCGGCGATCATCTGCCCCGCCTGATTGGAGTCGTCGTCAATCGCCTGCTTGCCGATAATCACCAGCTCGGGCTTTTCGTTCTCGGCGACCTTGGCGATCACGCGCGCGATCGCCAGCGGATCGAGCGGGGTATCGGTCTTGACCAGGATCGCGCGGTCGGCGCCCATCGCGAGACCAGTGCGTAGCTGCTCCTGCCAGGTCGTCTGGCCAATCGAGATCAGCACAACTTCGCCACCCCCCTGCTTTTCCTTGATTCGCAGGGCCTCTTCAATCGCGATCTCGTCGAAAGGGTTAATCACCCATTTTACGTTGTCAGTGGCAATCCCCGACCCATCGGGCATCACCCGGATCGTCGTGGCGGGGTCAGGGACCCGCTTGACGGGAACTAGAATCTTCACGGCACTTTTACTCCAGATGAGCGACTATAGAGACTATGCGGGCCTGCGGAAAGAGGCCAAACGAAGTCCGGCGCGCGCGGCGGCGGGGCGGCGGTCTTTTATTCGTTGAAGCCGAGCCGATGGGACAACTCGCGGCCGGCTTCGAGCACGAGCGGCGCGAGTTCCTGACCGATCCGTTCGCGATCGAGCCGATACAACGGACCCGCCACCGCCAACGAACCAACCACCGAGCGGGTGTAATCGCGAATCGGTACGGCGATCGACGCCACGTCCTCGAAATACTCGCCGGTATCGACCGCATAGCCCTCGCGCGCCACGGCATTGAGCTGCTCGAACAGCACGGGTCGTTCAACGATCGTGTTGGCCGTGTAGCGCTCCAGATGCTCGGGCAGAAGCGAACGGTATTGCTCGTCGAGGTCGAACGCGAGATGGGCCTTGCCAATCGCCGTGCAATGCAGCGGCAAGGTGTGGCCGATCGGCGGAGTAATACGGACCATCCGATCTTCAGGTTCGGCTGCTTCGAGCGGGACGACGCCGTCGCGCCGGGCCACCGCGACGAACGCGCTCTCGCGGCATTTTCGGGCGACGTCGGCGAGAATCGGGCGGGCCTGGCGCACCAGCCCCATGTGATGGATATAGCGCCGGCCGAGATGGAGGCATTTTATGCCGAGCCGGTAATTTTCGGTGGCGCGATTCTGTTCGATATAGCCGCGCGCCTCCAGGGTGGCGAGCAGCCGGAAAACATTGTTCTTGTGCAGCTTGAGGCGCTTGGAAAGTTCAGTCACGCCCAGTTCGTCGACGTCGCCGAAGAATTGTTCGAGCACGTCGAGAGAGTGCGCGACCGATTGAATAACGTAGTTTGTCTTTTCGCGACGCAATTTTCCTCGCCTTTCCGCAGCGATCTCCGCTAAGTGTGATTACGGTTCGGAGCCGCTCTGGAAAGCTGTTTTAATTTAGATAAGCTGGCGGAACCATGTCAACGGCGTTTGGCGACCCCCTTGCTTCCCTCCAATGGTTGATTTCGCAAGCTTTTTGCGACTAACTCGGCAACAGGAGCAGCTATGGCCGACCCCATCAAGCCCGCTTTCTTCCGTCGCATCGACGAGTCTGAAGATGAGGAGTTCTATCGATGGCCGCGGCGGGTCGTCCATATTGACGATCCCGCTATCGCGGCGGTCGGGGAAATCTATGCGCGCCGGATCGCGCCGGGGAGCGCCATTCTCGACCTGATGAGCAGTTGGCGATCGCATCTGCCCGCCCAACTCCAACCGTCCCGGGTGGCCGGACTTGGCTTGAATGAGGAGGAGATGCGCGATAATCCCGCGTTGACCGAAGTGATCGTCCATAACGTCAATCGCGAACCGCGGCTACCCTTCGCTGATCGCAGCTTCGACGCCGTCGTGATGACCGTCTCGATCCAATATCTGACGCGTCCGCTCGAAGTCTTTGCCGACGTCGGCCGTGTGCTCCGCTCGGAAGGACCGTTTATTGTGACTTTCTCGAACCGCATGTTTCCGACCAAAGCGGTGGCGTTATGGCAGGGGGCCAACAACGAACAACGCGTCGCGATCGTCCGCAGCTACTTTGCTCAAAGCGGCGCGTTCGAGAAAATCGAGACAATCGATCAGAGTGGTCACGACGATGAGCCGTCCGACCCGGTTTGGGCGGTGCTCGGCTATCGCGGAGGAGGTTTCGCTTGATCGCACATCGCGGACTGCGCCATCTCGCGCTTCACGTCAAGGACGTCGAGCGCGCCAGGGAATTTTATACCCGCGTTTTCGGGATGCGCCTCGTCTGGCAGCCCGATCCCGACGCCGCGTATCTCAGCTCGGGGTCGGACAATCTTGCGCTCCATCGCGGCGACCCCGGCGACCCGGCGCGTCAATCGCTCGACCATCTGGGCTTCGTGGCCGGCACGATCGCGGAAGTCGAGGCCGCCCATACCTGGGCGCAAAGCAATGCGATCGATATCGTGAAGCCGCTCGCCCGCCATCGCGACGGCGCGGTTTCGTTCTACCTCCGCGATCCCGACGGCAACGTCATCCAGGTGCTGTACGAACCCGCGATCAGCCCGCTCACGTTCACGAAGCCGTAAGCTGCTCGTGCGCAACTATCGGCCCGTTCTTGATTGCGGTAAATTGAAGTCGTGGCGCGGAAAAGCATGAAAGAAAAACAGATGGCCACTGTCGAACCGCTCGTGGCGATGTTCGAGATCTATCTTGGACCGATTCTAGCGGAGATAAATGCGCACATGACGCGTATTGAGGAATACCAAGACAGTATCGATCGCCATCTGGCGAACATCAGCTTGCGTCTGACGCGCATTGAGGAAATTCTTGATCGCTCAGAAGCGCGGCAACGAAACATCGAAGCCGCCCGTCTTACGCCACAAGGGCTGGCGTCGGTCGAAGCCAAGCTCAGCGCCCAGCAAGGCTGATACCCCAACTAACCCGGAGCCATGCTTAAGAATCGCGCCACCGCCGAGGCGACGGCGGCTTATGCGGAACGCTTCGCCAACCTTCCCGGCCACTTCCGGCCGACCCTCGGCTTGGCCATATCGTCGCTCGGTATCGGCACCTATTTGGGCGAAGAAGACGCCGCGACCGACGCCGCCTACGCGGAGGCGCTCCGCGCCGCATTGAGCGGCGGGATCAACCTGATCGATACCGCGGTCAACTATCGTTTCCAGCGGAGCGAACGAGTGATCGGCCGGGTCCTCGCGGAGATAGTCGCGTCCGGCAAGATCCGGCGTGAGGAGGTCGTCGTTGCGACCAAGGGCGGCTACCTGACCTTCGACGCCGCGATGCCGCCCGATCCGCGCGCCTGGTTCGAGGAGCATTACGTCAAACCCGGCATCGTCGCCGCCGGCGACATGGTGCAGGGCTCGCACTGCATGACGCCGCGGTACCTCGATGCGATGATCGAGACCAGCCGGAAAAACCTCGGTCTCGAAACGATCGACATCTATTACGTCCACAATCCCGAGTCGCAGCTCGCCGTGATCGACCGGGCCGAGTTTCGCGTGCGGATCGGCAACGCCTTCCGTTTTCTCGAGCAGGCCGTCAGCGAGAACCGGATCGCCTGTTACGGTACGGCGACCTGGAACGGCTTTCGCGTCGCGATGAACGACCGCTCCTATCTTTCGTTGAAGGATTTGGTCGCAGTCGCGCGCGAGGTCGGCGGCGACGGCCATCATTTCCGCGTGATCCAGCTCCCTTATAACCTCGCCATGATGGAGGCGCTGAGCGCGCAGAATCAGGCGCTGCCGGAGGGCGAGACCGGGAGCCTGCTGGCGGCCGCCGAGGTGCTTGGAATAGCGGTATGCGCGAGCGCGTCGTTGCTGCAGGGACGGCTCACGCGCGGTCTGCCCGCGATCCTCGCCGACACCATCGTCGGGATGGAATCGGACGCGCAACGGGCGCTGCAATTCGTGCGCTCGACCCCCGGTGTCGACGTCGCACTGACGGGGATGAGCTCGGTCACGCACGTCGCGCACAACCTCGCGACGGCGCACCATCCACCGGTCCCATTCGCTACGCTGATGAAGCTGTTCCAGCCCGCCCAACCGAAGTCGTAGTTTGTACTCGATTCGTCTGGCTATCGCGCTCAGAAGCCAGACTCTGGTGCGTGGTGCTTGATCGCGACTTGTGCGATCCTTCCCTTCCGCGAGGAGGTGCGTAGTCATGGCGCTCGAAGTGACGTGGGATAGCAACGTCTGTATCCATTCCGGCAACTGCGTGAAGACACTGCCGCAGGTCTTCAAAGTGGAAAACGGCAAGTTCGTGATCGAGCCGGCGGCGGCCGACGAAACCCGGCTACGAGCCGCGGTCGGCGCCTGTCCGTCGCACGCGCTGAAGATCAAGGAGTAAGTTTTATTTACTTTTGTCGCCGCCGAGGTGTCCGCGCAGGCGGTTCAAGGCGGCCTCGGCCGTGCGTACGGCGGCGACCGCGTCGAGCTGGGCGCTGATCCGGTTGGCGAGCTGACGCCGAAAGACCGGCTTGGCGAGGAAGTCCGCCACCCCGAGCCGCATCCCTTCCGCCCGTGCTTCGAGATCGTCGCGCGCGGTGATCATGATAATCGGGATATCGGCCGTCGCCGGATTACCCTTGAGCGCGCGGCAGACCTCGAAACCGTCCATCTCGGGCATCATCAAATCGAGCAGGATAAGGTCGACGGAACGCTCGCGCAGAATCCGCAGGCACTCCAGCCCGGACGAGGCCTCGATCGCGGTATACCCTTCGCGTTGCACATGACGGGCGAGAATGATGACCGTATCGGGATCGTCGTCGACCACCATGACCTGCGCTGTGCGCTGCCGCTCTTCCATAGGAGTCTCCCGCGGCTTCAGGATTCTTCGGGTTCTTCCGTATCGGACGGCGCGATTACCCCGCAGCGCCGCAATTTTGCGGCGAAGGTTGTGCGTTTGAGCCCGAGCAGGCGGGCCGCGGCCTGTTTGTTGCCCGCGGTCTGCTTGAGCGCCTGGTTGATCAGGCGGCCCTCGAGCTCGCGCACGATCGCGTTGAGGTTCAAGCCCTTGTCGCCGATCGTCGTGGGTTCCCGCACCTCGGACATGCGGGTCTGGTTCAACAGGATGTCCGGCAGAATGGCCGTGTCAATCACGCTGTCTTCGCAAAGAATCACCAGGCGCTCGATCATATGCTCGAGTTCGCGCACATTACCGGGCCAGTCGTACGACCAGAGGTGAACCATCGCCTCACGGGTCACGGTCCAGTCGCGCGCACCTACGCGCGCCCGGATCCGGTCAAGAAAATATTCGACGAGCAGGGGGATATCGGAGCGGCGCTCGCGGAGCGGCGGAATCACCAGCGGCACGACCTGCAGGCGATAGAAAAGATCCTCGCGGAACATGCGGCGTTTGACCGCGGCGGCCAGATCGATATTGCTCGCGGCGATCACCCGCGCGTTGACCCGGGTGGAACGGTCGGAGCCGACCGGGCGGACCACGCCGTCCTCAAGCACGCGCAGCAGCTTGGCCTGCAATTGCATCGGCATCTCGCCGATTTCATCGAGGAAAATCGTGCCACCGTCCGCGCTGCTGAAGAGTCCGTGGCGCGGGCCGGCCGCGCCGGTAAAGGCGCCACGCTCATGACCGAACATCTCGGATTCGAGCAGTTCGTGCGGGATCGCGGCGCAATTCACCGGCACAAAGGCGCTCGCGTGCCGCCCCGAATGGTCATGAATCGCGCGCGCGACCACCTCCTTCCCGCTGCCGCTCTCGCCCGTGATCAGCACGGTCGCGTCGGTCGCCGCAAGACGCTCGATGAGCAACCGTAACTTAACGATCGTCGGATGTTCACCGATCAAGGATTGATCGATGGATGGTCGGCGAATGCTTTGAACTAGCTTCGCCTCTGGCGGCACCGTCGGGCCTCTCTTTCGTTCTTCAACTGCACAAAAACGTAAGGTCCGCGAAATCATCTCACGTTCGCGCGCTAACTGACAAGTATGAATGCTAACAATCTGTTAGAATCGATTAAGTACTGGCAAGATCCTGACGGTAGTGCGCCGCTTGCCCCGGCCCTTCGGCGACCCAGACCTCCAGCGCCAGCATTTCACGTATCGCGCCGCGGCTGCGCAGAGCCGCGCATAACTCATTCCAGACGAAACGGGCGAGCTCTTCGGCCGAGCTGTGTACGATAGGCAGCAGCACGACATCCTTGGCGGGAAAAACAAATTCGTCCTGTTCGTAGATCACGCGGACTTGGGTCCCGTGCTCCTCGATTTTGAGGCAGTCGCTGTTGGCCGGGATAATCGTGCGCTCGTCGAGCCGATCGGCAATCTCCTTCAGGAGTTTCTTGACGACGCCGAAATCAAGCACATAGCCCATCTCGCCCAGCCGTCCCTCGACCTTCGCTCCCAGCTGATAATTGTGGCCATGGAGCGGCTCGCGAAAGCCGGGATAGGCGATGAAATGAGCGGCGGAGAATTTGAGATTCTCTTTTGCCACCTGAATCGAAAAGCTTGGCGACATCGTTTTCAATCCCCGCTCGCGTCGTCAAACCATGTCCGGATACGCTCGTCGACCGTCGCGTCGAAAGCGCGGCGATAACCCGCGTCGTCAAGCGAGGTGGCCTCCATGAAGAGTGCGCGCTCGCGTGGCAGTGCGGCGCCGACACGCCGCGCCACCTCGGCGCCCAGCGGGCTCGCGGGGTCGAGACCTTCGGCCAAATCCGCCACCGCCAGACCGTGGCTCCCGCCCAGGATGCATTCGACGAAATAGCCGACCTGGCCGGCGTGGTCGAGCTCGAACGAATCGACGCCGAGCGCGTCGGGCAGCGCCAGCAGCCGATCCATGCCGTATTCATGGCGCTTCGAGCGGACCGCCGGGTCGCCGCTGCCGTCGTAGCCCGAGCCGATCGCGGCGATACCGATCCGGCCGTCGGCGAACGGAATCGGATGGAAAATATAGCCGTGCGACGTGTAATCGAGCATTTCGCGGAGCGCCGTGCGATAGGCGAGCAGGTCGAAACGGGTGCGCTCGGCGATCGCGTAGAGGAACTCGCCGAGCGGCTGGCCGGCGCGGTCGGCGCGCTCGATCAGCTCGACGAACTTGGCCGGCTCGTACTCCTCGCGCCGCGCGATCAGCGGCGCCCACTCGCGGTCGAACTCGAGACCGAGTACGCCGATTCCGTCCGTCGCGCCGCGGCCGGCGGGACGCGCCACGATCGGTTCGCCGGCCGTGAGCGGTTCGAGATCCATCGCGAGATAATGGCCGTGGCTCGAAGGTTTGGCGAGGCCGCGGCGCGCGTTGGTCAGCGTCACGGGAAAGCCGTTACGGGCGACCAGACGGCTCGCCCCGCCGCGGCGTTCGGCGAGTATCCCGTAACCGCTGAGCAACGAACCGTAAGCGATCATCAGCAGCGTGCGATTTTCCCGGGCCGGCACTCTTGGTCACCTCCACAATGGTGTTGATTTTACCTGTGGCTCCGCGGCGCGACTAGCGGAGCCGCGGGCGCGGCGAGCGAACGAGTCTGCGAGTCGCGTCATAATTTAAGCTTCGTCGGCCCCCCAATCAGATCCGCAACAGAATCCCGCGGGCGGGCTGTCCCGTCGCCCGTGCGATGGCTCTCAGATAGATCGCGAGTTGCGCCTGATATTCCGCCAGACGGCCGCCGATTTCGCGGTCGGTCTTGAAGTCGACCACCGTCCAGCGCGCCGCGCCGTCGCCGCCGGTATCGACGAAAGCCAGGTCGGCGACACCTTCGACCAGCGTGCCGTCGTCGAGCGTCACCGCCAGCGCCGCCTCACGACGACATTCCGCGGCGGCCGCCGCCCGGCGCATCACATCCGCCGCGAGCGCCGTGCGCACCGCCTCACTGGCCGCGGTGACCTCCGCCTCCGGTGCGCCCAGCGCCCGCCCGAAGAAGACCGCCATTGCCGCGACCTGATCGGGGCCGGCGTTCAGCGCGACGCGGGACAGAATCGCATGCACCAGCGTGCCGAAGCGCGCGCCGTGGGGGCGCGCGACCGCGCGTGGCAGCTCGACCAGCTCGATGGACGCGGCTTCAGGGAGTTCCAGTCCGGCGGCGGCTCGTTCGGTCGCGATCGCCAGGCGCATCGCGGGGGTCGCGCCGGCAGCGAGCAGCGCGGTCCGCGCGGCGCGCCACGCGTCGTGCTCTTCCCGGCCCCGCTCGGATCGTCCCTCTTTTTTGTCCGCCTCCAGCAGCTTGCTCTGCCGCAACCCCATCGTCTCGCGCGCGTCCAGCCGCAAAAGCGACGGGTCCCACCAGACCACCTGATGGCTCCCGGCTTCCGGCCGATGCAACCCCGGCATCACGCCCCCGGCCTTGACCTGCGCGTTGGGCGGGCGCGTGCCGGCGAGTTGCGCGCGAAACGAGGGACATCCGGGCGCCGCGCGATCGAGCGGCGCGCGCCCGCTCGGCGGATCCGGGTAGAGCGCGGGCGCGAGCTTGCCCAGCCAGCCGACGTGACGCTCGTCACCGACCACCGGCACGATCAGCAGGTCGCGGGCCCGGGTGGCGGCGACATAGAGCACGCGCACGGCCTCTTCCTCGTCGCGGCGCTGCTCTTCGGCGGCGTGATCGAGCAACTCGCGCGGCGCGCATCCGGCGATCACCTGCGCGCACAACCTGCGCTCGGGATCGACGAAGCGGCGGGCCTCGCGGGCGGTCTCGTTGCAAGTGAGGTCGGCGAGCAGGACGATCGGAAACTCGAGCCCCTTGGCGCTGTGCACCGTCATGATCCGGATACCTTCGGCGCCCTCCTCGACCACCGGAGCGTCCCCGGCCTCCTCGCGTTGGGCGCGGTCTTCGAGGATCCCGACGAAGCCGCGCAGCGAGGTCGCGCCGCTCGCCGCCTCGTAGCGGCGCGCCATGTCCGTCAAGCGCATCACGTTGGCCAGCGCCTGCTCGCCGGTTGGCCAGTTGGCGATCCCCGCGTGGGCCCGGGTCGCCGCCATTAGGGCGGCGATAGTCTCGGCGATCGGCCGCCGATTGCGCCCGCGATGGAGGTCGCGCAGCACCCACAGCGCGTCGCGCACTTCCGCCAGCTCGGGCGCCATCGTGGCGCTAAGCGGACGGAACGGATGGAGACTGCCGACGGTCTCGCGAAAGTGCAGCAGGGCGCCGTCGGTCAGCGCGAACAATGGCCCGCGCAACGTCGCATAGACGCTCAGCTCGTCATCGGGCCGTTCGATCGCGGCCAGCGCGTTGCGAATCGCCTCGACCTCTTCGCGCTGATTGAACGACCCGCCACGCACCAGCACGTGCGCCAGATGCCGTGCTTCGAGCGCGCGGACATAGTCGCGGGTGACGTCGCGGGCGCGGCCATTGCGCCACTGATTGAGGCGGCGGAACAGAATACAGACATGGCGTGGCCGGATCGGCACGCGGCGCTCCGGCGAGTCGCGCTCGGTGACGGTCCAGCCGCTTTCCCGCACCAGCCAGTCCAGCCAGGCCGCGACCGCGTCCGGCAGGGACGCGTCGATACTCCAGTTGGTAATTCTTCCATACTGACTGTAGGGTTCGGGCACGGGCAGGGCGACGATCGGCGGCTGCGCGGTGAAGGCGGGGCGGAACGGTTCGAGCGCGGCGTAGGCCGGCTGGCTGTCGCCCTCAACCGGCATCAGCGGCGCGAAGGTGGCGTTGACCATCGCCTGGATCGCGGGCGTCGCGCGAAAGCTCACCGTCAGATATTCGAGCTCGGCGCCGGCGGTCAGCAAGCGATGCTTGACGCCCTGGTAAAGCGCGACGTCGGCGCGCCGGAAGCGGTAGATCGATTGTTTGGGATCGCCGACGACAAAGAGTTTGCCCGGCCGTGGCGCAACCTTGAGCCAGTCGTTTTCCGCCCCGTCGGCGGCCGCGAGCAACAACAGAAACACCGCCTGCAGCGGATCCGGATCCTGGAAATAGTCGCCAAAAATATGGCTGAAGCGATCCCGCCGGGCGCTCCGGATCGCCGCGTTGTCGCGCACCAGGTTGCGCGCCAGCAGCAACAGGTCGAGAAAATCCAGCCGTCCGGCCCGGCGCTTGAGGTCGTCGTAATACTTGGTGAACGGCCACAATTCTTCGCGCAGCAGCGGCGCCAGATTCGCGCCCGCGCGCTCGCGGAATTGCTCGAGGGCGTTTTTGATCGCGGTCCGGCGGATAAAGGCCTCGGCGCGCGTGATCGGCCCGAAACGGTCGCCGCGCCCCTTCCATCCCCAGTGGCGCTGATTCCCGAAGAGCAGGCGCAGCAGCGTGTCTTCGAGCGCGTCGTAGTCGCGCGGGCGCACGGCTTCGAGCCGGGTCGCCTCCTGCACCGGCCGCGCGATCGTGGCGAACGAGCGCCGCAGCCAATCGTCGGGGTGCTTGTGGGGGTCCGCCGCTTCGGCGATCGCGCCGGCCGCCAGGATCATTTCGATCAAGTCGTCGATCGCCTGATCACGGTCGAATTCCTCGCGTTGCCAGGGCGTGGTGAAGTCCCGCCATTCGAGCAATTCGCGCGCCGCCGCGACCAGAATCGGCCGCGGCCCTTCGCGATCGGCCAACTGGCGCCGCCGTAACACCCGCCGCAGCGCCGGACCCGGAGCGGCTAGCGCATGCTCGAACCAGCGGTCGAACGCGGCGTCGAAGAGCGTGCGCTGGATTTCGTCCGGCGCGATTTCGAACATCGGGTCGACGCCCGCCGCGATCGGCCGCTCGCGCAACAGATCGGCGCAGAAGGAATGAATCGTGCCGATATGCGCCTCCTCGAGTTTCTCCAGCGAGGCTTCCAGATACTTCCGCGCGGTGGCGTCGAAGTGATGCTCGTCGTGGCGGGCGCTCTCGATCGCGGCCCGCAGGCGCAGCTTGAGTTCGCCGGCCGCCTTTTCGGTGAAGGTCACGGCGACGATCCGATCGAGCGTCGCGAGCCCGCGTGCGACCACCGCGACGATCCGGCTGACCAGCGCGGTGGTCTTGCCGGTGCCCGCGGCCGCTTCGATAATCAGCGTGGTTCCGAGATCGTGCTGAATCCGATCACGGACCCGCTGATCGGCGGGGAGCGCCTCCGTGAGCAAGACCGGCGTTGCGGGCGTTGCGCTCATCGCATCTCACGCAGGCGCGTCAGATCCGCGAGCCGCGCCTGCACGCCCGCCGTCTCGCTCTTGCGGCGCACGCGCATCTGCTCGTACGGCCCGCAGACCATGCGGTAGTCGCAGTACTCGCACTCGCCGTCGCCGGGCGCCGCGGGCAGGAAGCCGCGGTCGAGCGCACCGTCGAGGATTCGTGTCAGGTCCGCGATCGCGGCGCGCGCCGCGTCGTCGAGCGCCACGGTGCGGTCTTCGTAACCGCCGGCGGCCGTGCAGTAGTAGAGCCGCCCGTCGGCAACCGGCTCGCGCAGCAGACGTTCCGCCACGAGCGCATAGAGGACCGGCTGCAAGGTTTTGCCGCCGCCGATGACCAGCCCCTTCTCGGCGCGCACCCGTCCGGTTTTGTGATCGGTGACCCGCAGCCGGCCGTCCCGGCCGCGCTCGACCAGATCGATCGAACCGCGCAGGTTGATTCCGCTCGCCAGCGGCACCGCCTGCTTGACGCTCGCGGGATCGGTCTGCGGCCGCTCGCTCAAGCCAAACGAGAGTTCGAAGCGCTCCGGGCAGAAGCCGGTGGCGTCGTCGGCCATCCGGCGCATCCACTCGCGCAGATCGGCGCGAATCGATTCGATCCCGTCGAGCCAGACGCGCTCGATTGCCGGCGCCAGTTTACCGTGGTAGTTCGCGGCGACCGCCGCCAGTTGCTCTTCGAGCGTCGCGTAGCCGGCTTCGAGCCGGGCGTGCGTGACGGGCAAACGGCCGTCCGCGCGCAGGGCGGTCAGGGTCTCGAACTGAACCTCGTGAAAAAGTGCGCCCCGGGTGAGCGGATCGATCGCCTCGATCGCCTCGATCTCCTCGCGCGGTTCGAGCCGGATAATCGCCTGCAGAAAAAACCGGTACGGACAGGCGGCGAAGTGCTGGAGCGCGGTCGGCGAGTAAGCGCGCGCGGCGATCTGATGACGGGCGAGCGCGGCCCGCTCCTCCGGCGTGGGGTCGACCAGGCCGTCGTTGCGGGTCCACAGATGGAGCCAGCGGCGGGCACGGGCGCGCAGCGCGCGGCCCAGATGGGGGTTGGCGTCGAGCAGGTAATGGGCGGCGCCAAGCGTGGTCGCGGGATCCGCGCCGGCCAGGCGGTCGAGCACGGCAAGATCGAATTCGGCGTCGTCGATCGCGTCGCGCGCGTCCTCGGGCGCCGGCCAGCCCAGCCGCGCGCGATGCTCGCCCGCCGCCCGCCGCGCCAGCTCGTCGAAACCGGGCAGGCGTCCTTCGGCGGCGCGCAGGATTTCGAGCGCATAGAACGAGGGCACGCGCGGCCGGCCCTGATCGAGATCGACCCGGGGGTACGAGAGACTCAGTCGTTCGCGCGCGGCCCCGACCGCCAGGCGCAACGCCAGCCGCTCACCTTCGACCCGATCGGATTGTACGGCGAGCGCGGCGCTGAGGGTGCGGCGGACGGCGTCGGGCAGCAGGGGATCCTCGGTCAGCTTCTGGGGCAGCACGCGCTCCGCCAAACCCGGTACGATTGTCACGGCGAACTCGAGCCCGCGCGCGTAGCTGGTCGGCGCCACGAAGACGGCGCCGTAGCGGCGGGCCAGCTGGGTCGCTTCGAGGCGTCCGAGCCGCTCGTTCAGCACGATCCGCACTTCGTCGAGCGTAATTCCGCCGATCGGGCCCATCGGTTCCAACTCGGCCAGCGCGGCCAATACGGCGGTGCGATCGCGAATCGCCAGATGGGTCAGGTCGCGCAGATGTCCCAGCCAGGTGGTCCAGTCGGCCTCGACGGGCAACGCGGCCAGTGCGGCGATCAGCGGGAGCGCGATTTCGCGCAGATGGGCGAGATCGGTCAGCTCGCGATCAAGCGCGGCCGTGCGCGAGTCGTCGTCTTCCAGTTCACCCCGCCGCAGGGCGAGTTCCGCCGCGAGACCGCGCAGGCGCGAGTCCCAGCGCTCGCGTCCGCCGATCACCGACGCTTCAACCAGCAGGCGCTCCCAGCGCCATGGCGCACGGGCGGCGCCGTCGGCGACCGGCGTGGGGGCGGTCGGCGTGGGATCGCGCTCGCGGGCGGTGGCCTCCAGAGATTCAGCCTGCGCGATACCGGCTTGCAGGAACTCCGGATCGACCGGCACGAATTCACGCGTTGCCGCGGCGGTCGCGCCGCCGGCGGGATCCGGTTCAGGCAGTTGCGCGAGCGCCAGATACTCGGCGAAGCGGCGGGCCGAGAAACGCTCGGCGGCGCAATTGAGCAGCGCCAGCAGGGCGCGGCCGCCCGGTTCGGGGCGGATCGTGCCGCGGGCGAACCAGGCCGGGATTCCCGCGCGGGTCAGGGCTTCTTCGAGATAAGGCGCATAGCGCGCAGGCGAGTGGAGCAGGACGGCGATCCGATCGAACGGGACGCCGCGTTTGGCTTCGAGCTGGACCCGTCGGGCGATTTCGACGCATTCCTGCATCTCGCCGGCCGCCGAGCAGAGCGTTACGGAATCATCGAGTGGTGCTGGCGTGGCGGTGACCGCGGCGAAGAGATATTCCTGCACCCGGGCGAGCGCATTCGCGTCCGCCGCGGGTTGATCCGCTGCGGCCCGCGCGGGTGGTTGGGGTGCGACGCCCAGGGCCGCGCCGAGGAATTCGAGGCCGCGGGCGTCACCGGCCGGCATCGTGGCGAGCAGGTCGGGCGCGCGCCGGGCCAGCGCGGCAATCAGGTTGCGGTCGAGTACGCTGCCGACCGCGAGGTCGAGCAGGAGGGTCGGGAGTCCGGCGAAGCGCGGCGCGACGGCGGCTTGCAGAGCCCCGATCGCGGCCTTGAAGATGCCCGCGCGGTCAATCAGGTTCGCGGCGTGGAGCTGCTCGTCGAAATGGGCGAAGACGGTGGCCAGCGCGAGACCGATTTCGCCGAGCTCCGCGATTTGCGGCGCCTCGATCAGGGCGTGGCTCAGGTCGGCGTGCGTCGCGGCGAGCGCGCGGGGCAGACCGGGCAGTTTGATCACTTCGCCGAGCGGCGCGAGCCGTGGGTCGCCCCGGAGACGAAAGAGGGCGCGTGCCGCCACGGCCTGCGCGCCGAGCTCGTTCACATAGGCAAGCCCCTCCGCCGCGGCATTTTCCGCCGCGAGCAGCCCGGCCAGCCGGTTGAAGGTCAGACGATGAAGCGAGAAGACCGCGCCGCGCTGGAGCGCGAGCCCGCGCACGAGGTCGTCGGCGGCCTCCGGGCTGGACGCGACAACCAAGGCTTCGGTGCCCGGCGCAAGTCCGGCAAGCCAGGTTCGCGCGACCGCGAGACGTTCGGCGGCGCGCGGCGAAACGACGATTCTCCTTCCGGTCATTGCCCGACCACGCCCGGCACCATCATGGCCGGAATCGTCCCCCGCGCGACGTTCCTCAGGCAAGAGGGTGGAGCACGCGCAATCAACAGGCGCGGTTGACAGGAGCGGTATGGTTACGTCGCGAGCAGGACCGGGTCGCCGACCCGGACTCGTCCGGGTGCGCCGATCGCCGCGAACACGCCGATCCGGGCGCTGTGATGCTGCGCGGCGGCCCTTAGGATCCGCGGGTCGCGCGCGAGGTCGGTCTGCCGATGGGTCGTCATCACACAACGCAACGCCGGCTGCATCTTGACGATCCTGACCGCGCCGCCGATCCGCAGCTCGCCGTCGAGCCAGTCGTCCTCGATGAAACGATCGGCCTCCGACCCTGTGTCGATCACGATATTCGGACGGAAGCGGCGCGGCTCGGTGCGGGCGGCGCCACCGGCCGCATCATTACCAATCAGGGATCGCAGATGAGCGAGCGTACCGGTCGCGATCAGATGGATGGACGCGGAATCGAAGAAGCTGCCGCGCGGCAGGCCGAAGCTGTCGGGCAGCGTCGCCGCCGTGAACTGCGGCATCATCCGTTCGACGCCGACGTCGCCGAAGACCGTTTGCGGATCGATCTCGCCGCGCGCGTGCTCGTCGGGGCGCGCCCGCTCGAGCGTGATCGGCCGGCCGAGGATCGCCGAGATGCGCGCCGAGGCGTCAGTATCGTCGGCATGCAGCGTCCCGCCGTCGGGCAACGTGATGCGCACGGGCGCGAGCGTTGCGGGCTGAGGGGCGGACTCGTAGGCGGCGCGGAAGTCGAACAGGTTGGCCCACTTCTTCGCACTGGCGATTCGTCCGTTGGCTTCGCGCAACCCCCAGGCGCGATCGCCGAGGACGCCGTTGGCCGCGACCGCGAACTCGTCGAGCCGCTCACCGAGCATCGATTTGACCGGGTAGCGGAAAAGCTCCCGCACGATTCCGATTTGGCGCTCACTCATGATGCGACGCTCCTTCTGAATGCAACACGACTGGATCGCCCACCCGGATCCGGCCCGTCGCGCCGACCGCCGCGAAGACGCCGACGTAGGCGTCATGGGCCTGGGCGGCGGTGCGCAGAATGGCCATGTCACGCGGCAAGTCCGGCTGCGAGTGGGTGGTCATCACACAGCGGATCGCCGGGCGCATCCAGTTTATTTTCACCGACGGGCCAATTTCGAGCACGCCGTCGAGCCAGCGGTCTTCGATAAAGCCGTCGGCTTCGGCGCCGGTGTCGATCAGGATATTGGCGCGAAAGCGGCGCGGGTCGAAGTCCGAATCAGGTTTAAGCGTGCGCAGATGGGTAATCGTGCCGCTGGCTATGATATGGATGACATCCTCGTCGAAGAAATCCCGCTTCGGCGGATACGCATCACCGAGGATCACCGCGTCGAGTTCGGTCGCGGAGAGCCGCTCGCGGCGCACCTGCGCCAGCTCCACCTTGCGGCCGAGCAGCTCGGCCAGGACGGCCGGCGTCGCCGGATCGGTGACATCAAGCGCGCGGCCGTCGGGCAGCTCGATCCGCACGAGGGCGTCGCCGTTGCCGCCGCGATCGTCGCGAGTCGCGCGCAGTTGCAGCAGTGCGGACCAGATTCGGGCGCTCATGATCCCGCCGCGATCGAGTTCGCGCAGCGCCCATCGGCGATCACCCTCGATCCCGCGCTCGGTAAGGTGCGCCTCGGTCAGCGACTCGCCGCGCAGCGACTTGACCGGGTAGCGCCACAGCTCCCGCACGACCCCGATTTGCCGCCCGCTCATCATATTCTCGCTACAGGGTCGTCGACTTGGACGCGGGCGAGCCCGCGGCGCTTGGCGGTGCCGCGCCGGGCGGCGGGCTGACCTCGGTCCCGACCGAAGCGGCAGGAGTCGTCGCCGGCGACGGCGCCGGGGCGGCGATCGAAGGTGCGGGGGCGGGCGCCGCGGACGCGACTGGCGCAGCCGATGACGGCACGGCCGCCGGCGTCGGCGGGGGCACGTAGACGGTCGGAATCGGTGCCGGGGCCTCGGGCGCCGTGATCGAAGCCGCGGGCGAAGGCGCCTGCGTGTTCATGAGCGCCGTGCCGACGCCGTAGTCGTAAACGAGGTCGCCGCCGAGGTCCGCTTGATAAAGTATCGCGCCGGCGGCGGCGATCGCGACTAACAGATAGATGATGCGCGTGCGCGACAGGAAGCCGATGAACTGGAGGCCCAGACGCCATACGGCGAGACCGGCGAACGCCCACATCAGGAAGTCACCGACCTTGGCATGCCACTTGAGACGGTCCTGGACCGGCACGGTCAGTTCCTGCCAAACGCGATGAGCCTCCCATCCGCCAGTGAATTTGGAAGCGACGGCGGCCAACGCGCCCAGTACGATCAGGGTCGTGGCCATCGAACGGAGCCACGGGCGGCTTGGCGCCAGGCTGGCAACGAGGTCGATCAGGACGCCGACGAAAATCAGCGAGACGGTGAAATGATCGACGACCGGATGGAGCTGCCAGTCCTTAAGTAATTCGACGACCCCTTGCATCAGACCTCCAGTTTAGCGACGGCGGCTCTCGTGGCTCACCCCGCCAGAGTTTATCGCAAAGCCTCAAAGCTGGCGCAATTCCATTCAATCCTGTGCTTGCGTGACCAGCATCATTTGACGATAAGCGGATAACCGGCCGCCATCAGTAGCACGCGATCACTGACGCGTGCGACCTTCTGATTGGTCCATCCGAGCAGATCGCGAAAGCGACGCGCCGCCGGATTCGCCGGCACGATTCCCGCACCGACCTCGCCGGTAACGACCATCGCGCCGAAGCTGACCCGGGTGAGGGCGGCCACCAGCCGCTCGGCTTCCGCGATGATCGCCGAGTCGTCGCGGTCCTGCGCCATCAGGTTCGCGACCCACAGCGTCAGGCAGTCCAGCACCACCACGTCGGTGCGACCTTCCAACGACTCGAGCGCCGTCGCCAACGCCAGCGGCTCCTCGATCGTGACGAAGCCGGCCGGACGGTCCGCACGATGGCGTTCGATCCGCACGCGCATCTCGTTGTCGGAAGGCTCGGCGGTGGCGAGGAAATGGCGACGGCTCCCCGGATACGCCGACGCGAGCGCGATCGCGTGCGCGCTCTTGCCGCTGCGCGCGCCGCCGGTAATCAGCGTCAACCTAGGCGTTGCCATACCACACGAATCCTAGCAGAAGCTGTGCGCGGTTGACTGGAACCGCGCGAGCACATAATTGTGACCGGCGTTCGGTGTACGGGAAGCCGGTGCGAATCCGGCGCTGCCCCGCAACTGTATCGGGGGACGACGGCCCCACATGCCACCGCTTCGGCGGGAAGGCGGGCCCGAGGATGAACCCCAAGCCAGGAGACCGGCCGAGCGACTTTGCGGTTGCCTTCCGCGGGGAGGGTCGCTGAGCGTCCGCTGTCCGGGCCGCTCTCTTCCTCCACGATCGGATTCGCTGTCGGCGATACCGCCGGAAGGCTCCCGCGCCACGAGGGGTGGTTATGCGGCGCGTCGTCTTTGGTCTATTGGCGTTAGTTTTACTTTCGATTGTTGGAATCGGTGGCGCAGCCGCCACGAGTCCTCCGGGAGACGGCACCCAAGCCGCACCCAGCCCGGCGGCGACGCCGGGCGCGCCGGCCCGTTCGAGCGGCAAGCTCGCGCATACGCCGGCCGCCAAGGCGACTCCGGGCGGGAAACTGCCGCAGATGGTGATCGTCGTGACCGCGACACGTCTCCCCGAGCCGCTGGGTCAGGTCGGCACGACGACCTCGGTCGTCGGCGCCCCCACGATACAGGCGCAGCAAATCGCGAGCGCGCTCGACGCCTTGCGTGAAGTGCCCGGCGTACAGGTGGTCCAAAGCGGCTCGCCGGGCTCGCTCGGCGAAGTTTTTATCCGCGGCGCCCCACCCGATCAGAATCTTATTTTGATCGACGGAGTGCCGGTGAACGACTCCGCCACTTCGGAATTTGATCTGAGCCGGATTACCACCGGCGGTCTCCAGCAAATCGAGGTCGTACGCGGCGCCGGCGGCGCGCTCTATGGGTCGCAGGCGATCGGCGGCGTGGTCAACCTGATCACGCAGGAAGGCTCCGGGCCGCTTAAATTCTCTTTGCTCTCTGAGGGCGGCAATCGGGCGAGCGAAAACCAGGTGGCAACCTTCGACGGCGCGGAAGGCAAGCTCGCCTACTCCGGCGCGCTGTCGTACTTTTCGACCACCGGCTTCCGGCCGATCAACGACAATTCCGACAATCTCAACGGCGCGCTGCGCCTCGATTACCATCTCGACGAAAATACGACTCTGCATGGCTTCGCGCGCTATATCCGTGCCAACGTTAGTCTGTCGAGCTATTCCGTGGCCAGCGGAATTTCACTCAATCCAAATGCCCATCAACGCAACGAATTTATGCTCTTCAAGGGCGGCATCGACCATCAGTTCGGCGAGCATCTGCTGGTCCGGACGAGCACCTTCTACGTGCGTGACGAGTTGCGCATCAACGAAGTGCCGTTCGCCGACAGCCCTTCCGCCGAGACCGACCACATTCCCGACGAGACGCGCGGCAGTAACGTCGACGCGGTCTACACGTGGAACCCGGTCTTGCGGACGCTGGTGGGATTTGAATTCCTGGACCAGTGGGTCCATTCGCAGGAGGATTTCGTCAGTTATGCGCCGCCGCCGCTTGAGCGTTTCCTGACCGTCTTTGATCACCGCCGTCAGGAGTATGCCGGATATGTGGAACAAGAGGCGCGATTATTCGACGGGCATCTGATCGCCACGGGCGGCTTTCGCGTCGACGGTTACAGCGATTTCGGCGAGGAAGTCAGTCCCGCGTGGTCGGTCGCGATGCCGCTCAAGTATGGGCTGACCCTGCGCGGCAATTATGCCGAGGGCTTTCGCGCGCCCAGCTTCAACGAACTCTATTTCCCGGGTTTCGGCAATCCTCATCTGGGTCCCGAGCTCTCGAGCGAATATGACGGGGGTTTCACGCAAACGCTGAGCGAAAGCGCGTCGGTCACCGCCACCTATTTCTCGCGCCGGGTGCATGATCAGATTGTTGCCGTGCCCTGCGCCTTCAATGCGGTGAGCTGTCCCTTTGACACGATGGCGGGCAATGCCGGGCGGGTCGATACCCAGGGCGTCGAGTTCGCACCCACGTGGAGTCCGCTCAAGGGCCTGGATCTGAGCGGCAGCTTTACCTACCTCGATCAGCGGCACGATCCGGCGCTCTTCGCCCGCCAGCCCGTGCGCGTGCCCAAATACTCCGCCGCGGCGCTCGCACAGTATTTGCGGCGGAATATTCTGCGCGGCGGTGATCGCGCGATCGCGACGGTCGCGTACACGTTCGTCGGCGACCGCGACGATTTCACGGACGCCGGCGATATCGTGAATCACGGATCGTACCAGCGGGTCGACGCGGCATTCTCGTATTCGCCGGGGATTCCGTTCCGCGTCATTCGCAACGAGGAGTTCCTTGTGCGTATCCAGAATCTGCTCGACCATCGGTACGCGGAGGCGTTCGGCTTTCCGGCGCCGCCGGTCAATTTCCTCGCGGGCGTGAAGCTCGATTTTTGAGTGGCGGCGCCGCTTATGACGAAGGCCAAGACCTTGATGGTGATGGGGACCGCGTCGGATGTCGGCAAGAGCGTCGTCGTGACGGCGCTATGCCGGGCGTTCGCGCGCGCCGGGGTTCGCGTCGCACCCTTCAAGTCACAGAACATGTCGAACAACGCCGCAGTCTGTCCTGGGGGCGGCGAGATCGGCCGCGCCCAGGCGGTGCAGGCCGCGGCGTGTGGCTTGCCACCCAGCGTTGCGATGAATCCCGTGCTGTTGAAGCCGGAGAGTGACGCGCGCTGGCAGGTCGTTATCAGCGGGCGGCCCAGCTTTCAGATGGAGGCCCGCGAGTATGAACGATATCGGGTGGCGGCCTGGCCCGCGATCGTGCGGAGCTACCAGGCTCTGGCGGAGAACTTCGATCTCCTCGTCATCGAAGGCGCCGGCGGGGCCGCGGAGATCAATTTGCGGCATCGCGATATGGTCAACTGGGCAATCGCGGAGCTCGCGGATGCCCCGGTGCTGCTGGTTGGCGATATCGATAAGGGCGGCGTTTTCGCCGCGCTGGTCGGCACGATCGAATTGCTGACCCCCACTGAACGCCAGCGGGTCAAAGGCTTCCTGATCAACAAATTCCGTGGCGACCTTGCCCTGCTCGAACCCGGTCTCCGCATGCTTGAAGAACGCACCGGGATTCCAGTGTTAGGCGTGCTGCCCTATCAAGAAAATCATGGTATCCCGCAAGAGGACGCGGTGGTGCTCGACGGGCCGACGGGACGCCGCGGCCCGGCCGCGATCACGGTCGGTGTCCTGCATTTGCCGCGGATCGCTAATTTTACGGACTTCGAGCCGTTAGCCAACGAACCCGATGTGACGATGCACTATTTGCGCGATCCGCACTCAGCGCCGCCCCTCGACGTTATGATCGTGCCCGGGACGAAGAGCACGGTCGCCGACCTCGGCTGGCTGCGCGCGACCGGCTGGGAGGATTTCCTGATGCGGCATCGCCATAGTGGCGGTTGGGTGGTTGGCGTTTGCGGCGGTTACCAGATGCTCGGACAGCGGATCCTGGACCACGAGCGGATTGAGAGCGACCGGCCGGAAACCCCAGGGTTAGGACTGCTTGCGATCGAGACGACATTTCAGCGCGAGAAGATCGCTGCACGGGTCGGCGCGGTTCACCTGCCGACGGGGCTGCCCGTTGCGGGCTACGAAATTCATGCTGGCCGCGTAGCCGGTATAGCCAGTTCGGGCGCGCTCTTCAGGATAACCGAACGCGACGGCGCCGCCGCGGACGACTTCGAGGGAATCCGTTCCGAGGACGGACGGGTCATCGGAACCTCGATCCATGGACTGTTCGATGCCGCGGGCTTTCGCCGCAGCTTTATCGACACCGTGCGCGCGGCGAAAGGGCTCGCGGCGCTAGCGTCGGGCGGGTCCGATGAACTTGACGCCCGTCATCCTGACACCAATCCTGGCGCGGCCTTCGATCGGATCGCCGACCTGCTCGAGGCGCACGTGGATATGTCGCGCGTCGCGGCATTGGCTGGAGTAAGTTGGAAATAATCCACCGCATGCTTGCCCCCCATCGGGCGCGGCAAGCAAAGTGGTGTGGATGTTACGAATCGAATTGCTAATGGTCGCGGCCGCTGCGGTCGTGGTCGCCGCCGGATGCCTGCAGGTGCAGCCGCAACCGATGCCGCCGCCAACGACCTTCAGTTCGTGGAGCCCGCTGGGCGGCTTCTCGATGTCCTCCGGGGCCAACTGCGCCGGTCACGCGACGCTTGGGGGTGCGCCCGCTGTGATCAGTGATAGTTGCTTCACCGCGGCCGACAATGTCGTTCTGTGCACCGACACCACCTCCGCCGCCGCCGTCGGATGCATGCCCGCCGCCGGCAGTCTGACGATCACGGGCGCCGCCGGCGATACGATCGCCTATGCCCGGGTGCGCTAGGCAGCCGCTTCCAATGATGCCTTCAAACCTCAGTCAAAGGGGAAAGACCGGCCTTGTTCGGTTCGCGGTCCTGATCGTACTGCAATTGATGCTTCTCGTCGTGGCGGGCTGCGGTCCCGACGAGTCCGGCGCGAGCAGCGCGTCAACGCTTTCCAGCCGCTTTGTGATGACGGCCGATGCGTTACCAGCCGCCCTCCAGCGCCCCGATGTGGTGTTGTTGTCGGTGCAGAGTAGCCTCGCGATTGCGGCGCCCGGATTCGTGAACAACGCCATATCAGTTGACGACGACGCTCTAACTACGTTCAGCGAAACGGCGGGAGCATTTACGAACTTCAGCGCGTGGGCGCAGATCTTCGGTGCGCTGGGTATCACAGCCAACAGCGAGGTCATCTTATACGACGACGGCGAAATCAAATTCGCCTCGCGTGTCCGCTTTCTTCTTTACTACTTCGGTGTCCATCGCACCTTTATCGTCAATGGAGGCTACAATGCGCTGCAGCCGCTGCTCGCGGATGGGCAGCTCACCTCGACTGCCGCTGGAACACCCATTCCGGCGACCTTCGTGGTAGCCGTACAGAACAATCCAATCCATCTCGTCAATCAGGCCGACGTATCCGCAGTGCTGGGCGATCCCGCAGTGACCCTGATGGACGTGCGTACGGTCGGCGAGTTCGATGGATGTCAGGTGCTGCCCGGAATCACGCGCCCCGGCCATATCCCGGGCGCGCGCAACCTGCCGGTCGAAAATCTGCTGACCGCGCAGGCGAGTGATCCTAACCTCTCGTTGCTGGATTCACCGCCAGACTTGCGCGCTATCTTCGACGACTTCGGCTTACACACCCACGATCAAATCATCGCGTACTGTCACGATGGTGCGAAGTCCTCGCTGGCCGCGGTGTCCCTGATCGACGCGGGCTACGACAATGTCTCGCTCTACTACCTGAGTTATCTCGATTGGCAGCAAAATCCCGCGGATCCGGTTGAAACGGTCACTCCATGCAGTTGACCGCGACCAATAACTGTTACCGCGTGAACGCCGCGACGGTTGCGGGCCTGGACTCGAGCGGACTATGCATGAGGGACGGTCAGAAGTCACCATCGGCGATTGAGGAAAATCAATGCCGTACGCAACAGGACGCGTCTATAACGACGCGGACGCCCATATCATGGAACCGGCCGACTGGCTCGCCAGCTATGCCGACGCCAAGACCCGCGCGCTGCTCAAGCCGCTCGATCTGGCCGTGTCCGGCAACATGGCCGAGCACGCTTTCAAGGGTAAATTCGCGCCGAGCCATTGGGACGAGGTGGACATCGAAAAGAATCTGATGTTCATCAAGGGCTGGGAGGCGCTCGGCGCCTTCGATCCCGGGGAGCGCACCCGGGCTCTTGACCTGCTGGGTTTCAATCGTCAGCTTGTCTTCCTCTCGCTCGCGATGGGCCAGTTCTGGGGCGTGTACGAGCAACGCGAGCACAACCCCGACCTGCTCTACGGCGGCGCGGCGGCGGTCAACCGCGCGATTACCGACTTCTGCAAGAATGACCAGCGGCTGATTCCAGTGGGCTTCATCCCGCTGGACGACCCGCGCCGCGCCGAGCGCGAAATCGACGCTGGGCTCAAGCTGGGCTGCGGCACCTTTTGGATTCCGGCGACACCGGCCGGTGACAAATCGCCCACCCATCACGCTTTCGACGGCCTCTGGGGCCGCCTGCAGGACGCCAACGTCCCGTTCATGCTGCACGTTGGCGTCGGGCCCACGCCGATGCCCAATGCTTATCGCAACAACGATCGCGGGCCGATCATCGGCTTCGTCGGTGCGGGCGAAACGCTCGATTCCAGGGCTTTCATGATGCTGCACGCGTCCGCCGAGGCGTTTCTCAGCATGATGGTGCTCGACGGCACGCTCGAACAGTTCCCGCGGCTGCGCGCTGGCGTGATCGAGTTGGGCGCGCTGTGGGTACCGTCGTGGCTGCGCAGGCTCGACGTCGCGCAGCAGGCCTTCGCGCGCACCGAGCCCGGCTTGGCCCTGCCGCTGAAGGCCTCGGACTATGTTCGCCGCCAGCTCAAGTTCACGCCCCATCCGACCGAACCCGTCGGGTGGATAATCGAGCAGGGCGGACCCGAGCTGTTGCTCTTTTCCTCCGACTATCCGCATATCGAGGGCGGCCGTAACCCGCTCAAGCGTTTCGATGAATCGACGGCAGGAATCAGTGAAGCGGCGAAGGAGCGATTCTACTCGGCGAATTTCAACGAAATGATGGGTTGACTACGGCCGGCTTGGACTTAAGCACGATTATTCACTATGGATGATTAGCGCCTCACCACAGGCAATTGAGGGAGGAACCTGATGCCGTACGCCGAAGGACGAATCTATAACGACGCCGACGCCCATATCATGGAGCCGGCCAACTGGGTGACCAGCTACGCCGACTCCAAAACCCGCGCGCTGCTCAAGCCGATGGATCTGTCGAAGGCGGGCAAGATGGCTGACCATGCGACGCTTGGCCGATTCGACCCGAGCCATTGGGACGAAGTCGATATCGAAAAGAACCTGATGTTCATCAAGGGCTGGGAGGCGCTGGGCGCCTTCGATCCGGCCGAGCGCAAACGCGCGCTGGATCTGATGGGCTTCAACCGCCAGCTCGTCTTCACCTCGCTCGCCATGGGCCAGTTTTGGGGGGTGTTCGCACAGCGCGAGCATAACCTCGACCTGCTCTACGGCGGCGCGGCCGCGGTTAACCGTGGCATCACTGATTTCTGCAAGGACGATCGGCGCCTGATTCCCGTCGGCTTCCTGCCGCTCGACGATGCCCGGCGCGCCGAGCACACGATCGACGAGGGGCTCAAGCTGGGCTGCGGCACCTTCTGGATTCCCGCCAACCCGGCTGGTGACAAGTCGCCCACCCATCACGCTTTCGACGGCGTGTGGGCACGGCTGCAGGACGCCAACGTCCCGTTCATGCTGCACGTCGGCGCGAGCGAGATACCGATGCCCGACGCCTATCGCAACAACGATCGCGGGCCGCGCACCGGCTTTCTCGGCGGCGGTGAGGACCTTGATTCCAAGGGGTTTATGCTGCTGCACAGCCCCGCCGAGGCCTTTGTGAGCGCGATGGTGCTCGACGGCACGCTTGAGCAGTTCCCGCGCCTGCGCGGCGGCGTAATCGAGTTCGGCGCGCTGTGGGTGCCGTCGTGGCTGCGGCGGCTCGACGTCGCCCAGCAGGCCTTCGTCCGCACCGAGCCGGCCCTGGCCTTGCCGATGAAACCCTCGGACTATGTTCGCCGCCAGCTCAAGTTCACCCCCCATCCGACCGAACCGGCCGGCTGGATAATCGAGCAGGGCGGCGCGGAGCTGTTTCTCTTTTCCTCCGACTATCCGCATATCGAGGGTACCAAGAACCCGCTCAAGCGGTTCGAGGAATCGATGGCCGGAATCGATGAGCCGGCGAAGGAACGGTTTTACACGACGAATTTCAACGAAATGATGGGCTGAGCGGGCCCCCGAATCCAGCATGTTGCAGCGCTGGTGAAACAGGGCTTCTTTTTGTTATAAGAACAGCAGGCGTAAACGACACAACAATTTTTGGACGCCACAAGTCCTTACCAAGCGAGGAGGGAACCCCGGATGGCTGATTTCGACATTCAAATCAAAGGCGGCACGATCGTCGATGGTACGCGCGTTCCGCGCTACCAAGGCGACGTCTGGATCAAAGACGGCAAAGTCGTACAGCTCGGCGGACGTGCGCCGGGTTTTGCCAAGAAGGTCATCGACGCGAGCGGGCTGATCGTCGCGCCTGGCTTCGTTGACCTGCACACCCATTACGATGCCCAGATTCGCTGGGATCCGTATTGCACCATCTCCGGGTGGCACGGCGTCACGTCGCTGGTGCTCGGCAATTGCGGCTTCGGCTTTGCTCCGTGCAAGCCCGATTTTCGCGATCGCTCGATGCTCACGATGACCCGCACCGAAGCGATTCCCTATGCTTCGATGAAAGAGGGCGTTAAGTGGGACTGGGAGACCATTCCGCAGTACCTCGACTCGCTTGATCGGGCGCCGAAGGGCGTCAACTGTATCCAGTACATGCCGACCGCGTCGCTGATGACCTACGTGATGGGTCTGGAAGCGGCTAAGACGCGTCCCGCGACCGAGGCCGAACGCATCGAGATGGCGCGGCTGCTCGACGAAGGCATGGACGCCGGACTCTGCGGCTTTTCGATTCAGCGGCTCGGACCGAACTCGGTGCAGGCGGACTATGATGGCACGCCGATGGTCACCGATACGATGTGCGACGAGGATATCTTCAACCTCGCGCGTGTGCTGCGTAAGCGTGACGAAGGCTTCATGGAGATCACGCAGGGCACCGGCGATGCCCGTCACGATCTGGCTTTCGTCGAGAAGCTCGCCGACGAAGCCCAGCGTCCGATTCTGTGGCAGGCGATTATTCCGACGCGCAACAATCCGGAAATCCATCGCCGCAGCATGCGGTTCGTCGAACGCAATCGCGCCAAGGGGCGGCAGATTTTCGGTCAGGCGGGCACTGTCCGCAGCGGCTTCGCGTTCACCCTGGAAAACTGGAACCTCTACGACACGTTGCCCGAATGGCGCGCGCTGACCCTCGGCACCACTGAAGAAAAGATCGCGAAGATGAAGGACCCGGCACTGCGTGCGGCCGTGATCAACGCCAACGATAACTGCGACGCGAACTTCAAGGCGATTCAGGCGGGAGTCGGCGGCCATCCGAAGCATCTGGTCCTGCAGTGGGTCGAGAACAACGAAGCGCTCGAGAAGCACGTCGGCAAGACGCTCGGCCAGATCGGCATGGAAGAGGGCAAGCATCCGATCGAAGCGATGCTCGATATCTCAATCGCCACCGGTCTGAAGGCGGAGTTCATGGGCCCCAATCGTGGTATGAACGGCGAGTACATGGCCGAGATCATCAACAACTCGCAGTTCACCTTCCCGGGCGTCTCCGACGGCGGCGCGCACACCAAGTTCTTCACGGGCGGCGCGTTCACCACGGACTTCCTGCGCTGGCTGGTGCGCGACGAGAAGCGGATCACGCTCGAAGAGGCCCACTATCGTCTCTCGGCGCTGCCGGCGCACGCGGCGGGTTTTCGTGATCGCGGCGTCCTGCGCGAAGGCGCGGCGGCCGACGTCGTAGTCTACGACATGAACGGCTTGGGTATCGAGCCGGACTGGGTCGGCGAGATCGTTCACGACCTGCCGGGCGGCGAATGGCGGCGCGTACAGCACCCGAAGGGCTACCGCTCGATCATCGTCAACGGGATCGAGACCTTCGACGAGGGCAAGTGCACGGGCGCGACGCCAGGCAAGCTCCTGCGTCACGGCCACGCCTGATCGAATCGTTTGTAATTGAATGAACCACGGGGGGCGGCGCGCAAGCACCGCCCCCCGTTTACGTTTTCTGGGATCATGCGCGCCAGATAGAGGAGGTGAGGCTCGCCGTTTACCTGAGACCCCAAGGTTGACAATCTTACATGATTGGATGTAGGCCCTAGTTGTTAGTTGCAGGTGAGGGCAGGTGTCGGCTGAACCTGCGGAACATCCAACCTGTCAGCCGTCATCCCCTTCTTTCGGGCGCTGGTTGTCGGTCGCGTGCAGTGTCGCTGCTCGGCCAGGAGTCGCTTATGCGAGAAGTCCGGCTGGTGGATCGACCGTGGCGTGAGAAATACTCGGTGCAACGACTCGGCGAGTTCGTCGCGCGGTGTCGTCAGCGGGGGGTTGCCGTCACGCCCCAAAGGCTCGCAGTCATACGGGCCCTGCTCGCCGCGGAGAACCATCCGAGCGCCGACGAGATCGGCGCGGCAGTACGTCGCCAGCATCCCCACGTATCATTGGCCACCGTCCATCGGATTCTGGAGCAATTTTGCGAAGTGGGAGAGGCGCGCAAGGTAACGCTCCTGCACGATGTAGCGCGCTATGACGGCAACGTGGAGCCTCATCACCACATCCTTTGCGTCCGATGCCGACGGGTACAGGACATCGAGATACCCGAAGTGGACAAGTTTCTCGAGGGTAGAACCAGCCTCGGACAGTTCGCACTGCTGCGCTGTTCGCTGGAAATTGAGGCTCTCTGCAGGCGGTGCCAACTTGCCGAGAAGCGAAATGCGCGCCCAACGCCCACACTACACCAATGTGAGACCCCTGGATGAGTCCACGGAGAAACGTCAGGGGTTGCGGAAAGAGGAAACAAACGAGGAAAGTCTCTGAACGAAAAACGGGAGGACAAGAACATGGCGACAACCGAAACCAAGTGCCCGGTATCGGCCGGCGGACACACCAGCCCGACGAATGTGGACTGGTGGCCGAATCAGCCGAACCTGAAGATCCTGCGCCAGAACTCTCCCCTGTCCGATCCTATGGGCAAGGAGTTCAATTATGCCGAAGAATTCAAGCGGCTCGACCTGGATGCCGTGATCAAGGACCTCCATGCCTTGATGACGAAGTCGCAGGAATGGTGGCCGGCCGACTATGGCCACTATGGGCCGTTGTTCATTCGGATGGCGTGGCACGGCGCAGGCACGTACCGCATCGGCGACGGCCGCGGCGGGGCGGGCTCAGGCTACCAACGTTTTGCGCCCCTCAATAGCTGGCCGGACAATGCGAGCCTCGATAAGGCGCGCCGGTTGCTCTGGCCCATAAAGCAGAAGTATGGCCGGAAAATCTCCTGGGCCGACCTCATGATTCTCGCCGGCAACGTCGCCTTGGAGTCGATGGGGTTCAAGACCTTCGGGTTCGGCGGCGGGCGCGAGGACGTCTGGGAGCCCGACGAGACTTACTGGGGGCCTGAGCGCACATGGCTGGCAGAAGATCGCTACCAGAGCCCAGGCCAGTTCGACAATCCTTTCGGCGCGGTTCAGATGGGGCTGATTTATGTGAATCCGGAAGGGCCTAGTGGAAAGCCGGATCCAATGGCTGCGGCGCGCGATATCCGGGAGACGTTCCGCCGTATGGCGATGAACGACGTGGAGACCGTTGCGCTCATTGCCGGCGGGCACACTTTTGGAAAAACCCACGGTGCCGGTCCGGAAAGCTCTGTCGGCCGCGAACCGGAGGGCGCCCCTATCGAAGAGCAAGGGTTCGGTTGGAAAAACAGCTATGGCAGCGGCAAAGGCGCCGACGCGTTCACTAGCGGGTTGGAGGGCACCTGGACCACCAACCCAATCAAATGGGACAACAACTTCCTGGAAAACCTATTTGGCTACGAGTGGGAGCTCGCGAAGAGCCCGGCCGGTAAGAACCAGTGGGTTCCCAAGAACGGTTCTGCGGCCACCGCCGTTCCTGATGCCCACGATCCGTCGAAGCGGCACGCTCCGGTAATGCTCACGACGGACCTCTCCTTGAGGATGGACCCGGCCTATGCGCCGATCACGAAGCGTTTCCTCGAGAATCCGCGGGAGTTCGCCGATGCGTTCGCCAAGGCGTGGTTTAAGCTGACGCACCGCGACATGGGGCCTGTCTCGCGCTACCTTGGCCCGCTCGTTCCCAAGGAGCCCCAGTTGTTCCAAGACCCTGTTCCCCCAGTGGATCACGAATTGGCCGGGGAGCGGGACATTGCAGCTCTGAAGGCCAAGCTCCTCGGATCCGGCCTGTCGATCGCCCAACTGGTTGCGACGGCCTGGGCGTCGTCGGCGACGTTCCGCGGCTCCGACAAGCGCGGTGGGGCGAACGGGGCGCGCATTCGCCTGGCGCCGCAAAAGGATTGGGAAGTTAACCAACCCGCCGCACTGGCGAAGGCCCTGCAGACGCTGGAAGGGATCCAAAAGGATTTTAACAGCTCGCAGTCCGGGAAGAAGAAGGTCTCACTTGCCGACCTGATCGTTCTGGGCGGCTGCGCCGCCGTCGAGGAAGCTGCGAAAAGGGCCGGGCACGACGTGAAGGTTCCCTTCACGCCGGGGCGCACGGATGCTTCGCAGGAGTGCACCGATGTGGAATCATTCGCGGTACTCGAGCCGGCCGCGGACGCGTTCATCAACTACGTCAGGAACGGACACCAAATACCAGTGGTGGAGCTGCTGGTGGATCGGGCGCAGTTGCTCACGCTGACTGCCCCCGAGATGACGGTTCTCGTCGGCGGCATGCGCGCTCTGAATGCTAACTTCGGGCAGTCCAAAAACGGCGTCTTCACCAACCGACCGGGGACGTTGACGAATGATTTCTTCGTCAACCTGCTCGACATGAGCACGCAATGGCAGCCGTCCACTGGCTCCGAAGGTGTGTACGAGGGCCGTGACCGGAAGACGAACGAGGTCAAGTGGACCGGCACCCGTGTCGACCTTATCTTCGGCTCGAACTCCGAGCTCCGAGCGCTCGCGGAAGCCTATGGATGTGACGACGCGAAGGAGAAGTTTGTGAAAGACTTCGTGGCGGCGTGGACCAAGGTGATGAACCTTGATCGCTACGACCTTGCCTGAGCTCGGCCCAAAGAGAGCGGGGGATCGGACATTTTCGCAAGACCGATCCGGATTACGGCGAGCACGTCGCTAAGGCTGTGGCAGCGCGGCGCGTGCCAGGCGTGTTGCAAATCGTGTGGATAAAGCGGCGGGACGGCTCGTGGAGCCGTCCCCCGCCTAATTAGCCAGATGCTTCTGTGTTCGTTCGCCGCGTTTACCGCCGAAACAGGGTCGCGTCGCCGACCGGGAGTCCAAGCGCGTAGCGCCGCAGCCAATCGAGCGCGACTTGCGAGGCCAGCAGCTTTATCCAGTCGCGCGTGCCGCGCATCATGTTGTATTGGCGCGCGGCCTTGACGCCGTCGCCAACCAGTCCGACGCAGACCGTGCCGATCGGCTTGTCGGCGGTACCGCCCTCCGGCCCGGCGATGCCCGAAGTCGCGATCGCAACGTCGGCGCCGGCGCGCTCACGGGCCCCGGCCGCCATCTCGAGTACGCACTGCTCGCTCACCGCGCCAAACTGTTTGAGGGTTTCCGCACGCACGCCAAGCACGCTCTGCTTGAGCTCATTCGAATAGGTGATGAACCCCCCGGTAAAATAGCCGGAGCTGCCCGCGATATTGGTCAGCCGATGGCCAATCAGGCCGCCAGTGCAGGACTCCGCGGCCGCCGCCTTGAGCTTCTTTTCGGTGTAGAGCTGGCAGATGACCTCTTCCATCGAGGTGTCGCCTTCGCCGTAGATAAAAGCGCCGACCTTCCCGTGCACGCGCGCGGCCAACTCGTCGAGCCGTTTTTGCGCGATGCCGGGAAGATCCTCGACCATCACCTTCATCGAAATCTGCGGGAAGCTCGCGCGGAAGCCAACCTTGCCTTCCTCGGGCTGGATCAGCCCGGCCACCATCTCGTCGAGCCCTGATTCGCTGAGGCCAAAAGTCTGGAAGATTTTGGTCACGAAGACCTTGTCGTTGCCGCGGTTATGCTTGATCCAGGGAATCACCTGCTCGTCGACCATCGGCTTCATCTCGCGCGGTACGCCGGGCAGCACGATCAGATAGGAAGTGTGATTCGCCTGCGGCACGGCCATCCGGAAGCCGGGTGCGGTGCCCAACTCATTCGTGATGACCTCGGCGGTCTCGGGGAAGAGCGCCTGCTTGATATTATTCTCAGGCATCTGGCGGCCGAGCTGCGCGAAGAGCCGCTTCATCTTGTCGACCGAGGGTTCGTGGCGCCACAGGCTTTTGCCGGTCAGGCGCGCGATGGTTTCGGTCGTGAGGTCATCGGCGGTCGGCCCGATGCCGCCGGTGGAAATGACGACGTCGCCCATCGCCATCGCGGTCTTCCACGCCCATTCGAGCCGTTCCGGCACGTCGCCGACGGTCATCACGGCAACCAGGTCGACGCCGATTTCATGGAGTTTGTCGGCGATAAAGCTCGAGTTGCTGTCGACCACTTTGCCGGTCGTGATTTCATCGCCGGTCGAGAGAATAACGGCTCGCTGGATCATTGATAAGCTCCTTCCCACGCGGGGCGCTGGTTGAGCGGTCGGCGCAGTTCAGATCAACCGCCGGACTATCTGTAGCACGAGGTTGGCGTAGATGCCCGCGGCCAGATCGTCAAGCATCACACCGGCGCCGCCGCTCATCCGGTCGAAATAGCTGGCCGGCCACGGTTTGACAATATCGAAGACCCGGAAAAGGGCGAACGCCGCCAGCAGCGCGCCCCAACTGGTCGGGTTGAAGCACATCGCGGCAACCATCCCGAAGACTTCATCGATTACGATCATCGAGGCGTCATGCTCGCCGCAGTGCCGCTCGGCTGATCCGGCGATCAGACACGCTCCGATGAAAAGCACGCCGAAGAGCATCAGGAAGGCTGCTGGTGAGCGGAGCCAGAGCGGTGCAAGGAGCATCCCCAGGAGCAGACCGAGCACCGATCCGGCGGTGCCGGGCAGCAGCGGAACGTAGCCCAGGTAGGCGCCAGTAGCCAGAAAAGTGACAAGCTTTCGCATCGTTGTCAGGGAGTCGCGGGAACGAGGAACGATAGCATGCGTAAGGCGGGCCGCGACAACCGCCACAGCGGATCTTCAACTGCGCCGCGATGTTCAGTTGGTTCGCGTTGAACGAATTGTTCAATGCGATTGAACGCCTCCGATCCTGAATGGAACAACCATTCAAAGCGGAATTAGCAAGGGAGGCTCGGTCGTGGAATTCGCGGCAGGCTTGGTCATCGGAATTTTGATCGGAATGTTGAGCTGGCTCGCACTGGCCGCGTGGCTCGAAGCGCGGAGAGCGTGGGCGGAGGGACTCGATAGCCATGACCGCCGGGCTTCAACCGAGGCGTTGGATCGCCTGCACGAACATTCGTAACGCGGCCAACCGAAAAAATTACAGAGAAGGAAGAAAGAACTTTTAAGATTTAATTCGGTCCGAACGGAGGGAACGACCATGGCGCTAAAACAGCTAGGCGAATTTTCATCGAAATTCACGACACTCACTATCAGCCCGGGACCCGCCGGCAGCATTCTTATTCAGGGCAACGCGGAGGGCACCGCGACGGGCCTGGGCACGATCATCACTACGGCGACCTTCGTCGGTGCGAAGAGCGGGACCTACGGTTCGGTCGGGATCGCGGCGCTCGACAACGGCGAGTCGCTCGCGGGCAGCGGGTCGGGCACTTTCGACACTGTCGGCAAACATCGCTGGCGTACGCGGGGCTGCCTCGAGATGTCGGATGGCCGCAAGGTGATGACCGAGGGCGAGCTGGATCTGGCAAACCGGTCATGGAACGGCCGCATCTTCGACAACTGACATCGCGGCACACCAGCACAACATGCGAGATCGAGTAGCTAATCCACCTTGCCAGCCTCGCGATGAGTGTCGCTCGGCGGATGGCAGCAGCTCCGGGAATACTAATTCGGTCTTACTGGAATAGGCTGTTCGTCGGCGTTGACCTCGACCGCCGTGACGCCCTCGATCTGCCGCGCGACGTCGTTGATCAGCCCGTCCCACGGCGGCACCAGCCCCGGTCCACTGACCTGTACCACCCCGGCGGCGCAGTGGACGTCGAGCGGCGCGTGCCCGATTTTCGGATGGAGCATCAGGGCGGCCTGGACCTCGGCGGCGAGGGCCGCGTCGCGCAATTGCCGCCAGTTCTCCGGGGTCACTGTTTTGTCGATATCCGCCGCCAGACCGGCCAGCGCACCCGCGAGCATCTCCAGGGGCAGGGCGTAGGTGTTAAGCACCAGGGCGAAGTTGGCCGGGTCGTCCATGTCGACGTCGAGCAGGGTCTGAATGCGCGCGCGGGTTTCGCGGTCGTAATCGCGCACCCGCCGTTCGGCGATCGCGGGAGCAAGCTTTTCCTCGCCGCCCACTACGCGCACCCGCTCCGCGAGCGGTCCGGTGAGCCGGACGCGCAGACCACATCCGCAATCGGGCATCATGTGGGTGACGGAACGACCCACGACCACTAGACGATCGGCGGCCATCGCCTTGAGGACCGCGGCGCGAAAGAACCGCACGAAGCGCTCGGTATCGGTTTTCAGGCGCTCCCAGAAGTGCGGGCGACGCTCGTCGACGACGACCAGCTCCGTAGGTTTCAAATGATACTGCTCGGCGGCCTGCGCGATGATCTGATCAGCCGTCAGGAAGCGGTAGCCCAGGCCCTCGGCCGTCAAGCGGCCGAGCTCGAACGCTCGTGTCCCAATATGCTGGGTCATCGCAATTATTGCCATCGGCTGTCCCCCGGTCGATTCTGTCCCCGACGGCCATCTTAGGGCGCGGGCGCGCACTATGGCAAATCAAGATCACGAGGTCGTGATAGCGTCGTGGCCAACCTGCGGCTAGGATGCAGGCGTCGCAAAAATCCCCCCTTGGACGCTGATCATGGCACCGACCAAAAAACCCAACCGCTTCCTTGCCGGCGCGGCGATCGAACCGCATCCGGTCCGTGGCGACATGACCGCTGCGGACCTGATTGATACCGCCTTTATGGCTTATAACGGACGCCGCTTGCGCGAGGCGTGCCGGCTGTTTGCCGAAAAGATGCTCGAGCCGGACACGATCGTCGGCATGAGTATAACCGGCGCGCTGACCCCGGCCGGACTCGGGATGTCGTGCCTTATCCCGCTTATCGAGCACGGCTTCGTCGACTGGATCGTCTCGACCGGAGCGAACCTCTACCATGACACTCACTTCGGACTCGGGCTCAAGATGTTCCAGGGATCGGCCGAGGCCGACGACGTGGCGTTGCACAAATCGGGTGTCGTGCGGATTTACGATATCTTCTTCGACTATCGCGTCCTGCTTTCGACTGACGCCTTCTTTCGCGAGATGGCGCGTAACGACGAATTCCAGCATCCGATGGGCACCGCGGAATTTCACTATCGGGCGGGGCGCTACGTCGCCGAGCGGGAACGGATCCTCAAGCTGAAACGCCGTTCGCTCCTGGCCGCGGCCTACGAGCACGCGGTGCCGGTCTACACCTCTTCGCCCGGCGATTCCTCGATCGGTATGAACCTCGCGCTGCTCGAGATGGAAGGTTACCAGTTGCGGATCGATCCGCTGGCCGACGTCAACGAAACCGCCGCGATCGTTTACTCCGCCAAGTCCCACGGGATGAACAGCGGGGTGTTTATTCTCGGCGGCGGCTCGCCCAAAAACTTTGTGCTGCAGACCGAGCCGCAGATCCAGGAAGTGATGGGCGTGGCGGAGAAGGGGCACGACTATTTTCTGCAGGTGACCGACGCGCGTCCCGACACCGGTGGTCTTTCCGGCGCGACGCCGAATGAGGCGGTGAGCTGGGGCAAGATCGATCCCGACAAACTGCCCGATTCCGTGGTCTGCTACGTTGATTCGACGGTCGCGCTGCCGCTGATCACCGCCTACGCGCTCGCGCGCCGCAAGGCGCGCAAACCCCGCCGCCTCTACGAACAGCGCGAGCAGATGCTGGCGGAAGTCACGAGCGCCTACGCCAAGGTGCGGCGCAAACGGGCGCGCAACAAATCATCATGAATTAGCCCGATGGCTGCGGTACAATATGGCGGAAATTATGACCAACATCGAACCAGCTCCAACGATTCCGGTAGCGTCCCACGAATTTGCGCGTGAGCTCGAGGCCGCGCGCACGGCGGCTCTGGCGGCCGGCGAAATTCTGCGGCGCCATTATAATGACGGCGGCTTCAAGGTCCAACAGAAGGGCAAGAATAACCCCGTTACCACCGCCGATTTCGAGGCGGACCATCTGCTCAAAGAGATCCTCCACGGCGGCTTTCCCAAGTACGGATGGCTCTCCGAGGAGACCGCCGACGACGGCGCACGACTGCGTCACGAGCGGGTGTGGATCGTCGACCCGCTCGACGGCACCAAGGAGTTCATCAAGGGGATTCCCGAATTCGTCGTCGCGATCGCGCTGGCCGAGCGGGGCGTTCCCGTGGTGGGCGTAACGTATAATCCAATCCGGCACGAGTTGTTCTCGTGTGCCCGCGGCACCGGCGTGCATCTCGACGGCGCGCCGGCCCGGGTCACGGCGCGGAACACACTTGCCAACGCGCGGGTGCTGGCAAGCCGCAGCGAAACTTCACGCGGCGAGTGGAAGGCCTACGAGAACCTGATCAAGGTGGACGCCATCGGCAGCGTCGCCTACAAGCTGGCCCTGGTCGCCGCCGGGCAGGCCGACGCAACCTTCACGCTTACGCCGAAGAGCGAGTGGGATATCGCGTCGGGGACGGCGCTGGTGCTGGAGGCCGGTGGGCGGGTCACCGATCTCGACGGCCGGGAGATTCGCTTCAATCAGGCTTCAGTGAAGCTCAAGGGTTTTGTCGCTTCAAACGGCTTGCTCCACGACGCGATCGAGCGGATGCTGCCGCAGAAAAAGTCCAGCTAGTCTGCGGCGCGAGCGCGCCGAGCAGCCGCGCGCCCGTGATCAGCCGCCCCAAACCCATCGCCACGCACTACGCTTTGGGGGCGAACGCCTCGATCACGCGGGGGTCGGGCAGGGACTCGTTGTCGACCCGAATCGGCAGGATACAGACGTGGGTCGCACCCGCCTTGAGATGGGCGTCGATCCGCTCGCGAATCTTGTCGGCGGTGCCCCACGCGACGATCGCGTCGACCAGCTCGTCGCTGCAGCCATTCTCGAAGTGCTTGTCCTGCCAGCCGAGGTTTTTCAGGTTGTTCGTATAGTTGGGCAGTCGCGGCACGTAGGTCTTCATATAGGTCCGCGCCATCGCACGGGCCTTGGTCGCGTCGGTTTCGAGAATCACCGCCTGCGCCGCGCAAATCCACGGCTTGGGTCCGATCGCGGCGCGCGCCTTCGCGGTATGCTCGGGCGGGACGAAGTAGGTGTGCGTGCCGTTGGTCTGCTCGGCCGCGAGCGCGAGCATCTTGGGATGCAACGCCGCGATCACCACCGGTACTTCTTCCTTCGGCAGCGGCGCGCGGTAGAGCGCGCTCTTCATCTTCGGCAGATAATCCTTCATGTAGCTGTAGGGCTTGTCGTAGCTGTGGCCGCGCAGGTTATTGACCAGCGGCTTGTTGCTCACGCCAATCCCGAGCAGAAAGCGGCCGCCCGACACTTCGGCGACGGTCTTGGAGGCCGCCGACATCGTGATCGGGTCGCGCGCGTAGATATTGGCGATCCCGGTCGCAAAGACGACCTTCTCGGTATGCGCCGCCAGGTAGCCCGCGTGGGCGAACGGTTCGCGTCCTACCGCCTCGGGAATCCACATTGCGCCGTAGCCGTGCTTCTCGACTTTGCGGGCGAAGGCGACGCTGTCGGCCGCGTTCATTCCGTCGAGAAAAAACCAGATGCCGATTTTTCCAATATCCATGGTTTGTAATTAGCCGGAGCCGACGCGCCGAACAAGCTGTGCCGATGATCCATTAAACCGGAAGTATGCTAATTTTCGCCTGCATCGTCGTCGAACCATCAGGCAAAGGGAGGCGAGAATCATGACCGAAGCCGAGCAACTGCTGGCGATTGAGGAGATCAAACAGGTCAAGGCGCGTTATTTTCGCTGCATGGATATGAAGGACTGGGCCGGTTTCATGGTGGTCTTCGCACCGGATGCGAGCGTCGATTACACGCCCGCGTCGAGCAGCTCCGGCGACTGGAAGGCCACCGGTGCCGCCAAGATCGTTGCACTGGTGCGTAGCGTGGTCGAGCGCGCCGTCTCGATCCATCACGGCCATATGCCGGAAATCGAAATCACCTCGCCGACCAGCGCGCGTGCGGTCTTCGCGATGGAAGATCTGATCTTCTGGCCCGAGGGGTCGCGCTACAAGACCATGCACGGCTGGGGTCACTACCACGAGACCTACGAGAAAATTGGCGGCAAATGGCTGATCAAGACGCTCAAGCTGACCCGCCTGCGGGTCGAGAACACGTGAAGCAGCAAGATTGACGAGGATCGCGCGCGCCGCTTACGCTAGTGGAGCGGAGCGGAACGAGCAGGCAGCCCGTCCTGAGTCCCTCGAAGGAAGTCTGCAGCTGCGTTAAGAAAATTGTCCGCGAGACGCAGCTACAAGCCAGCATGCGCGAGCTGCGTCAAGTAACGAGGAGGATTGCGGAAATGGCGAGTGATCTCGAAAAACGTATAACCGAGCTCGAAGATATCGAGGCAATCAAGAAACTGAAGGCGCTCTATTGCGACGTCTGCGACGACGATCACAACCCCGAACGCATCTGGAAGCTCTTCGCCGAGGACGGCATCTGGGAAGGCGGCGGCTTCGGCCAAGCGCAGGGCCACGCGGCGATTCGCGAACTGTTTGCGGGCTTTAAGAAGCTCATCAGCTTCTCGCAACACAACGTCTTCAACCCCCAGATCGTGATCGACGGCAATCGCGCCCACGCGAGCTGGTACCTGGTGGGGCCTTTCACCTTTCGCGAAAAAGGCGACGCGCGCTGGCTCGCCTGCCGCTATGAAGACGACTACGTCAAGATCAATGGCGAGTGGAAGTACCAGCATCTGCGCGCGATCATCCGGGTGAACGCGCCCTATGAAACCGGCTGGGCGAAGAAGTAAGCCGCCGAAGAAGTAAGCCGCCAATGTATCGGCGGAAGATTGGCGCCAGCGCAGAGCACGCCAAGTCGTAAAGTGTGAAGTGGTAAAGGAAGATCGCGATGAAGTTCGGACTGATGTTCGTCAACTCGGGGCCGTTCAGCAATCCTGACCTGCTGGCCCATCTGGCGGTGACCGCCGAAAATTGCGGCTTCGAGTCGCTCTGGACGGTCGAGCACGTCGTGATTCCCAAGGGCTACCAGACGCCGTATCCCTACTCGAAGGACGGCAAGATCCCCGGCGGCGAGGACGTGGCGATTCCCGATCCGCTGCTGCCGCTGGGGTTCGTCGCCGCGCTCACCAAAAAAGTGCGGCTCGCGACCGGCGTCATGATTCTGCCGCAGCGTCATCCGCTCTATGTCGCGAAGGAACTGGCGACGCTCGATCTGCTGTCGGGCGGCCGCACGATCCTCGGGATCGGCTCGGGCTGGCTCAAGGAGGAGTTCGACGCCCTCGGTCTCGACTTCCATGTCCGCGGGGCGCGCACCGATGAAGCCATCCAGGCGTTGCGCGCCTGCTGGTGCGAGAGCCCGTCGAGCTTTCATGGCAAGCACTTCAATTTCGGTCCGCTGATGAGCTTCCCGAAGCCCGCGCAGAAGAGCGGCGTGCCGGTGCATATCGGCGGCCATTCGCCCGCCGCGGCGAAGCGGGCGGGCCGCCTGGGCGACGGCTTCTTCCCGGCGCTGAGCGACGCGCCGAAGCTGAAGGAGCTTTTCGGCCTGATGCGCGAGGCGGCCGCCAAGGCGGGTCGCGACGCCAGCCGGATCGAGCTTTCCTGCATCGGCAAGGCCAACGTCGAAGCGCTCAAACCGCTGGCCGAAGTCGGCATCGCGCGCGTCATCCTCGCGCCGCCAGGTTTCGACCAAGAGGCGCTTTCCCGGGGACTCGAAAAAATCGGCAACGAAGTAATCGCGCGGGCTTAAGGTCAAATCATGAAAGCCGGAATTATCTTTGCCAACTCGGGACCGTTCAGCCGGCCCGAACTGTTCGCCCAGCTTGCCCGCGATTGCGAGCAACTCGGCTTCGAGTCCATCTGGACGGTCGAGCACGTCGTCATCCCGCAGCCCCATATGCCTTATCCCGGCTCGAAAGACGGCCGGATGCCGGGCGGTGACGAAGTGGCGATTCCCGATCCGCTGATCCCGCTGGCGTATGCCGCAGCGCTCACGACCCGGCTCAAATTCTCGACCGGGGTGGTTATTTTGCCGCAGCGTCATCCGCTCTATCTGGCCAAGCAGCTCGCGACTCTCGACTGCCTGTCGCAGGGTCGCTTGATGCTCGGAATCGGCAGCGGCTGGATGAAAGAGGAATTCGATTCGCTGGCTATCGACTACCATGCGCGCGGCGCGCGCACCGACGAATCGATCCAGGCGATGCGCGCGATCTGGCGCGACGACGTCGCGACGTTTCACGGCAAACATTTCCATTTCCATGACGTGAAGAGCTACCCGAAACCGGTGCAGAAGGGCGGCATTCCGATCCATGTCGGCGGCCATTCGGCGGCGGCGGCGCTGCGGGCGGGAAAATACGGCGACGGCTTTTTTCCCACGGTCACCGATCCGGCCAAGCTCAAGGAGCTGTTCGCTCTCGTGCGCGAAGCCGCCGGAAAGGCGGGCCGCAATCCCGACGCGATCGAGTTTTCCGCGATGGCCGCGCCGCGGGCCGAGTCGCTCAAGGCGCTCGCCGCGGTGGGCGTGACGCGGGTGGTCTTTGGCCCACCGTCGTCGGATCCCGCCAAGCTGCGCGCCGGACTCGAAAGCGCCGCGAACGAAGTCGCGAAAATCTAAGTCATGGCACTTGATGCAAACCTGATTGGCGCCCGGGTCGGTCCGGTCGAGGCCGAAGTCGACGCCCGCTGGACGATGGCGTACGCTGCGAGTCTCGGCGACCTGCTCGACTGCTATATCGACACTCGCCGCGCCGGTGGAATCGTCGCGCATCCGCTCTTTCCGGTCTGCTTCGAATGGCCGGCGGCGGGCGCGATCCGAGCGAAACTGCGCGCGACGATGGCGCCGGGTGAACCCGCGCGCGGGGTCCACGCGACCCATCACACGGTGCTCCATCGGCCGCTTCGACCGCCGCTGCGGGTCCGCACGACGGCTGAAGTGCTGGGGGTCGAGCGCCGCTCGGCGGGCGCCTACGAAGTCGTGCGCTTCGAGACGGTCGACGAAGGTGGCGCGCCGGTCTGCACGACTTACTACGGCAGCCTCTATCGCAAGGTCGAGGTGAACGGCGCTGATCGCCCCGCCAATCTTCAGGCTCCGCCAACTCCGGCGTCCGTTGCGCAACAGCCGCGTTTCGAGGTGCGGATGCCGATCGGCGCGGGCGCGGCGCACGTCTATACCGAATGCGCACGAATCTGGAATCCAATCCATACGGATTTGGCCGTCGCCACGGCGGCGGGGCTGCCCGGTCTGATCCTGCACGGTACCGCGACGCTCGCATTGGCCGTCTCGGCGATCGTGCAGAGGGAAGCGGCGAATGATCCCGAAAAGGTAGTGGAGATCTACGGTCGCTTCGGCGCGATGGTGCTGATGCCGTCGGAGATTGTCGTCCGCGTCCAGGCCCGTGAAAAGACCGGCCGCGGCGAGGCGGTCTTTTTCGAAGCCCTCAGCGCCGATGGTGGCCGCGCGGTTCGCGACGGTGTCGTTATCCTGCGCGGCTGAAACGATTTCACTAGGGAAGCTCTGCACAAGTGATGTTGTCATTCTGAAATAAGCCCGCCTTACGCGATCGAGCGTAAGAAACCGCTAGATTCTTCGCTGCGCAGACTTCGCTCAGAATGACAAAAAGGGGCTTATGGTTACAAAAAGTAGCAATGTCATTCTGAGGGAGTCCGCGACCGAAGAACCTGCGTCTTCGCTCTTCAGTCACTTGTGCAGAGCTTCACTAGCGGAAGGAAAAGTATCGTGAAGACCCGAGCCGCCATCGCACGCCAGGCCGGCGCGCCCCTCGAAATTGGCGAAGTCGATCTCGCCGGACCGCGCCAGGGCGAGGTGATGGTCGAGATCAAGGCGACCGGCGTATGCCATACCGACGCGTATACGCTTTCCGGCAGCGATCCCGAGGGGCTGTTTCCTTCGATCATGGGCCATGAAGGCGCCGGCGTGGTGGTCGAGGTTGGTGCGGGCGTCACCTCCGTCAAGCCCGGCGAGCACATTATCCCGCTGTATATTCCGGAGTGCCGTCAATGTCCCTCGTGCGTCTCCGGACGGACGAATCTCTGCACTGCGATTCGCGAGACGCAAGGTCGCGGCGTGATGCCCGATGGTACGAGCCGCTTTTCCGAGAACGGCAAGCCGCTTTACCACTACATGGGGACTTCGACCTTCGCCAACTTCACGGTTTTGCCCGAAATCGCCGTGGCGAAAATCCGCGAGGACGCGCCGTTCGACAAGGTTTGCTACATCGGCTGTGGCGTCACGACCGGAATCGGCGCCGTGATCAACACCGCCAAAGTGCAGGTAGGCGACCGGGTCGCGGTTTTCGGGCTCGGGGGTATCGGGCTCAACGTCGTGCAGGGCGCGCGGATGGCGGGAGCGTCGATGATTGTCGGGATCGATCTGAATCCGGCGCGGCGCGCGATGGCCGAGAAATTCGGCATGACCCACTTCGTCAACCCCGACGAGGTCCGCGGCGATCTCGTGCCGTACCTGGTCGACCTGACCAAGGGCGGCGCGGACTTCGCCTTCGAGTGCGTCGGCAACGTCAAGCTGATGCGGCAGGCGCTCGAATGTTGCCAGCGCGGATGGGGCACCTGCGTGATCATCGGAGTCGCCGGGGCGGGCCAGGAGATCTCAACCCGCCCCTTTCAGCTCGTGACCGGCCGCACCTGGAAGGGGACCGCCTTCGGTGGCGCCAGGAGCCGCCGCGACGTCCCGAAGATCGTCGACTGGTACATGGATAAGCGGATCAATATCGACGACCTGATTACCCATACGATGCCCCTCGATCAGATCAACCACGCCTTCGATCTGATGCACGCCGGCAAGTCGATCCGCAGCGTCGTTATCTACTGACAAGTTCGACGACGCGGGCGCGCGCGTGGCATCGGCGATCCCGCGACAATCTACTGCGAAATGCGCGACGGGCGCCGCCGGGTGTGATAGACAGGCCGGCTGGGTTTAGCTGGACCCGGCGAGGAAGGAGATTGCATGGGATCAATGAAGGGATGGTTCAACAGGGCGTTGGCCATTGCAGGAGTGGCAGTCTTGCTGGTCTGCGGCACGGCCAGCGGCGATGTCATTTCCAATGCGGAGAAGGCACAGCAGCACAAACCCGGCATCGCCGAGACCAAAGCGATCGCGGAGCAAGGGTTCATCTACGGCCTGCCGATCGTGATGAACTACGCGGTGATGTACGAGTATGCGGTGGACCGCCACTCGGGACAGTTCAAGGCGCCGTTCAATCAGATCAAGAACGAAGCCCGCGTCTTCACTTACAAGGACACGGCGGTTGTGACTCCTAACAGCGACACACCGTATTCCCTCATGTTCATGGACCTGCGCGCCGAACCTCTGGTGCTGTCAGTTCCGGCCGTTGAGAAATCACGCTACTACTCAGTGCAGCTCACCGACGGCAACACGTTCAACTACGGTTACATCGGCAGCCGCGCCACCGGTAATGAAGCTGGCGACTATATGGTGGTTGGCCCCGATTGGAAAGGCGAGACTCCCGCCGGAATCAAGAAGCTGTTCCGGTCATCCACGCAGTTCTCCGCCGCGGTCTACCGAACGCAACTCTTCAATGCGGCCGACATGCCGAACGTGGTTAAGGTCCAAGCCGGCTACAAGGTGCAACCACTGTCAGCATACCTCAAGCAGCCCGCGCCACCGGCGGCCCCCACACTCAACTTCCCGAACATCGACGAGAAGATGGTGAAAACCGGGTTCTTTGAATACCTCGACTTCGCGCTGCAGTTCGCTCCGCCCGGGCCGGAAGAGGAAGGCATCCGGGCGAAGCTGGCCAGGATCGGCGTCGGTCCGGGCAAGACCTTCGACTTCAAAGATCTGTCCCTCAAACACAAAGCCGAAGTTGTGCTCGGCATGAAGGATGGCGAAGCGAAGGTCGAGCACTACCTATCCAGTGGTATCAAACAGATTAACGGGTGGAAGGTTGGCTCGTTCTTTGGCGACCGCGCTTTCTTCAACGGCGATTGGTTGGAGCGGGCCGCCGCCGCAAAAGGGGGCATCTACGGCAACGACGCCATCGAGGCGATGTATCCTCTTACCAAGACGCTAGGCGACGGTGAGGTGCTCGACGGCAGCAACCACAACTACACCCTCACGTTTCCCGCCGGCCAGCTCCCGCCCGTGAATGCCTTCTGGTCGGTGACTATGTACGATGGCAAGACGCAATTCCTGATCAAGAACCCGATTAACCGCTATCTCATCAACTCCCCGATGCTGCCGAGCATGAAGACCGGCGCCGACGGCTCGCTGACGCTGTACATCCAGAAAGATTCCCCCGGCGCGGACAAGGAATCCAACTGGCTGCCGGCGCCCGACGGTCGGATCTACTTGGTAATGCGCCTCTACTGGCCAAAAGCGACTTCGCCCTCGATCCTGCCAGCGGGCGAAGGCACGTGGGAGCCGCCGGCAGTAAAGAAGGTCAGCTGAAGGGAAGCCGGCACTCGCGCCCATGTCCACGCAAGACTATACCGGTTTGGCGCCTTCCCTGACCAAAGGTGTCATTCAGGTGCGGGTCGGCACTGTTGCCGATGGTCATTTCCCCCGTTTCTTGTTCTCCTGGGTGCGGGACGCCGGCCAATCCGGAGCGTCGTTATCTCTGAGCCGGTATTTTTTGGGGCGGCCTCACCGCATGACTATTGGTAAGACCGCCCCTCCCCTCTACTCGCATCAGGAGGATCGCGAGAGACTATAGTTTGGGTCAGGCAACCTTTTTGGTCCGCGTGGGCCGCACCAGGGTCCGCCGGCCGATCGGCACCTCGTCGATAGTTTTCGGGCAGCCGTCATTGCCTGTGACTACATATTCAGGATACGCCGGATAGCCATGCTCGTGCAGGTCGAGCCCTTCGATCTCGCCTTCGGTCGTAAGACGCAGTCTGAACGCGTACTTGATCGCGTACATCAGCGCCATCGAGACGACAAAGGTTGAAACGGTGATTGAAAAACTGCCGATCGCCTGTGCTTCCAGCACACCCCATCCACCGCCGTAGAATAGACCTGTAACCACGGTGCTCGTATCCGCGCCGAGCGGAGTTGGCGCGCCATACTTGCCGGCGGCGAACAGGCCGAGCGACAACGTACCCCAGATACCCGCGATCATGTGCACTGGCACCGCTCCGATAGGATCGTCGATACGCAGGTATTCGAGCAGGTCGATACCCCAGACGACCACGATGCCGGCGCCGATGCCGAGCAAAAACGCGCCCTCCGGATCCACCCAGTAGCAAGGGCAGGTGATTGCGACGAGGCCCGCCAGAAAGCCGTTCGTGGTCAGGGCGAGATCCCACTTGCGGCTCTTATAGTACGAGTAAAAGAGTGAAGTGAGGCCAGCCGAACAGGCCGCGAGCGTGGTATTAAAGGATACCCGGCCAATACCCTGCGCGTCGAGCGCGGAAAGCGTACTGCCGGGATTGAAGCCGTACCAGCCGAACCACAGGATAAGCCCGCCGGTTGCCCCGATGATGAGGTCGTGAGGTTTCATCGGCTCGCCGCCGTCGCGCTTGAAGACCCGGCCGAGCCGCGGCCCCAGGGCTATCGCCCCAGCCAATGAGATAGTCCCGCCAATCGTGTGCACCACGGTCGATCCCGCGAAATCATGGAACGAAATGGGATTCATGTTGGCCAGCCAGCCATCGGGACCCCAGGCCCAGTGGCCGATAATCGGGTAGATGAAGCCGGTGACGCCGACGCTGTACAGCAGGTCGCCGATGAAATCGCAACGTCCGATCATGGCTCCCGAAGTAACCGTGGAGCAGGTATCCGCGAATGCGTACTGGAATACCCAGTAGGCCAGTATCGGAACACCCGTGGTGCCGTAGGTCGCGGGTAGCCCATGAAGCATGAAACCGGTTGTTCCGATCCACGGCGTTCCGGAGCAGAACATGAAAGCGAAACCCCAGAGCCAGAAGGTTACGCCGCAGATGCAGGTATCTGCGATACCCTCGACCAGAATGTTTACCGTCTCACGGGAGCGCGCAAAGCCGCTCTCCAGCATGACGAAGCCCACTTGCATACAAAACACCAGATAGGCCGCGACCAGCGTCCAGACAGTGTTTATCGCGTTGATATTCGCGGGCGGTAAAGCTGGCGCCGTATCGGCATAAGCGGAGTTGGGCAAATACGCTTTCGCGATGATGAAGACGACGATCGCAAGTCCAATCGTCTTGCCGAGCAACAACGAGCCGGCTTTCTTGCGCATGTCCGGATCACGCCAGCGCTCTTTGAGTAGTGCGTATTTCTCCAGGATAAATCGACTCGGCATGTTTGGGACTCCTCCTGTGTTAGTTCCACACCCGGTAACGATCGCTCGGATCGGGACGCGAGCGCGCGGCGCGTCGTAGAGCAAGGGCTATGCCCCACGGCGGGAATGCCGCAGTTTCGAGGGGATGAAGTGATTTCTCCATCCTTCGGTGGATTTGTGGATCGGGCCGGAGTTTTATATTTTGCGCGGCTCGCCGCGCTCGCGGGTTGAGCGAGCTGAGCCGGAGCTTCGGGGCAATGTCTATTTGGGCAGCAGTGCCGCGTCTTTAGGCAGAAGCGCGCTAGTCTTTGTCGGCTCCATCGAGGGGACGCCCGCGCTGACCAGTGACGCTAACCAGTCCGGTCCGGATCGCGTAACGCGCCAGCTCCAGGCGGTCACGCAGACCGAGTTTTTGAAAGATGTTGTTAAGGTGGGTTTTTACCGTAGCTTCAGTGATGGAGAGTTGTTCACCGATCTCGGCATTGCGCAGACCGCTACCGACGCATCGTACGATCTCATATTCGCGGGGAGTGAGTTCGCGCGCGGCGGAAGTTTGCGCGTTAGCGAGCACCGTCTGCACCTCGGGCGGCATCCAGACGAGGCCTTGGTTGACGGCCGCCAGAGCGGTCATGAGCGTTTCAATAGCGAACCGCTTATGCACCACCGCGCGTGCGCCCAGGCGCATCGCGTTGGCCCCGATTTCCGGGCTTTCGCTGGCGGTGAGAACGACCACCTTGGCGCGGCGGGAGAGCGACGGTATCAGATCCATCATCCACCGGCTCATCTGCAAATCGAGCAACAGCACGTCACATGGGTTGTTGGTCAGCACCTGCTCCAATTCGTCGGCGTGCTCTACCTCGGCGTCGACCTCGATATCCGGTTGGAGCAACAGCAGGGACTTGAGGCCCTGCCGAAAGAGGGCGTGATCATCAGCGATTACCAGATGGGTCATTATTCTCGCCCCCTCATTCACTCATTTCGATCGTCAGCCGCGTCGCACCGCCACCACTCGTCACGGTCAAGTGGCCGCCCAATTCCGCGACGCGCGACGCGATCGCCCACGGCTTGGTCGGTGCCTCTGTGAAGCCGATGCCATCGTCCTCTATCGTCAGCAATATCCGGTCGTCGGTTCCGGAGAGGTTGATCTCGACCTGACGCGCCGTGCCATGGCGCCGGGCGTTGCGCAGCCCCTCGAGCATCATTTGCAGCAGATGCTCGCCGGTCAAGCCACGTCCCGCGAAAGCGGCCTGCACGCGGCATCGTGGATCGACTACCACCGACGGTTCACGCCCCGCGCCTTCATCAAGGCCGGCGAGCGAGCGAATGTAGGCCCGGACCCCGTCGTATTCGCGAGCGACCCCCTTCTGCAATTCCTGTAGTTGTCCCAGCGTCTCCTCCACGCGCCCCCTCGCCAGCAACTCGCGGCAGGTTTCCAGCCGCAGGTTTACGCCGGCGAGCGCCTGCACATAGCCGTCATGCAGAGACCGCGCGATCGTGAAGCGCTGCGCACGCGTCTCGAGTTCACGGACGCGTGCTTCGAAAAGCGCCCGCTGCTGGCCGACGAAACCGATCAGATAACCGAGAATTGCCAGATATACCGGCCGCATCATGGTGGCGAGGGTCAGGCCGACGGAGAACGCGATGACGATTAGATAAAGGGCTACGCTCGCGACGACGGCGGCGATCGTGGGTGCGAGGCCGGGCCGGATCGCAGCCGCAATTATCGCGAAGACAAAAAAGACATTGGATGGACCGCTCTGCCCCTGCGTAAAGAACGAAATCACGGTGGCGAAAAAGAGGTCGAGCACATTGGGAATCGGGGAGAGGTTACCAAGCGGAACGCGCCGGCTTAGCACCACCAGGAGCACAATGCTGTAAGTCAGATGAGCGAGCAGGGTCGCGGTTTCCGTACGCGTCAGGTCGAACAGCCCTCCGGGCGTGGTTGGATCGACCCACATCGAGAGCATCGCCAGCAATGACAGCGCGATCCTTGCACGCGCGATGTTCAGGTCCAGGCTATGCGGATCGCCGGAAACGGGCGCGGACTTTGCGCCTGGTACATCAACCGGGATTTCCATTACAACTCTCTGGCCTCACGTCCTCAAATAAAAGGCACGCGTTCGTGGAGCAAGATTTCGGCCACAGCCTGTTCACGGGCGGTCCGCATGGCGTCGCTGCCAAATCGTCTTGCCAGATGCGAGCCCCCCGGTGATGATCGAGGCGTGCGAGGCCGATCGATCACGTTTTTGCTCTGGCTGACGGCGTCGGCTGGAGTCGCGGCCGGAGTTACCGGATGTTCGCTGTTTCATCATGGCGAGTCGCCTCAGCAGCAGTTTATGGGCGCCGTGCAGCGCGGGAATAGTGCCCAGGCGAGCCAGCTTTGGCTCAAAATGAGTGCCGACGACCGCGCCAATTTTGCCCACGGTATCGGTTTCAAGCCGGACACTTCGACGGCCGACCTCAAGGCGGAACTGGAGCGCCATCAGCGGGCCACGGAAGCGGCGGCGAACGCCGATAGCGGCGGCGATTTCGCGGGAAGTTCGCAAACCGTCGAATACCCGGGGCTCGACGCCGATCTACACGCCGGCAGTCTGCAGAACCTGCCGCATCTGGCGACGATGAATGCGGCGCCGCCGCCCGCCTCCGCCGAAGACGCACGCCAGGGCTCGTCGCAGTCGCCCTGAATTTATCCGATTTAACTAATCTCCGTTGCCCGCCCGGATCGGACCGCCGGGATTCTTGCTTTCTGCCGCCGCCCTCCGTTGAATCAGACACGCGGCGCTTGCGCCGCGCGACGGAGTGAACCATGGATTTCTCTTTCAACCCCGAGCAGGAATTGCTGCGCCGGACGCTGGCGGACTTCGCCGCGCGCGAACTGGCGCCCCATTACGCGTCGCGCGATACCGACGCCGATCTGCCGCGTGATGTCGTGCGCCAGCTCGGTGCGCTGGGACTGCTCGCCCCGATGGTCGCGACCGCATACGGCGGTCAGGCGCTCGACTATGTTTCAACCGGGATCGCCTTCGAGGAGATCGCGCGCGCCGATATGAACGCCGGCTACGTCCTGCTGCTGTCCGCGCTGGTCGGCGCGATCGTCGAGGCCCGCGGCGACGAGCGGCAGAAGCGTGAACTCCTGCCGGCGATCTGCAAGGGCGAGGTCGTCAGCGCACTCGCCGTCACGGAGCCGAGCGGCGGCTCAGACGCGGCGCACGTCAAGCTGGCGGCGCGGCGCGACGGTGACGCGTACATTATCGATGGCGAAAAGACCTCGATCTCCTTCGGCTCGTGGGCGGATACCGCCCTCATCATGGCGCGCACCGGCAGCTATCAGGACGGGGCGCACGGGGTTAGCGCCTTTTACGTCGACCTGCATTCATCCGGGGTCAGCCGCACGCGCTTCAAGGATTTGGGGACGCGCGCGATCGGCCGCGGCCAGCTCTTCTTCGACGGTGTCCGAGTGCCGGCGGCGGCGCGGATCGGCGAAGAGGGGGTTGGTTTCGTTCAGGTGATGCAGGGGTTCGACTTCAGCCGCTCGCTGATCGGCCTGATGTGCCTCGGCGTGGCGCAGCAGAGTGTCGACGAGACCTGCCGCTATGTCGCCGAGCGCGAGGCCTTCGGCACGCCCCTCGCGCGCTTCGAAGGCGTGTCGTTTCCGCTGGCCGAGGCGGCGGTCAAGCTGCGCGCCGCCCGCCTGCTCTGTTACGAGGCGCTGTGGCTCAAGGATCGCGGTCAGCCCCACGGCTGGGTCGCTGCTGGGGCGAAATGGTGGGCGCCCGAACTTGCCGCCCAGGTGCTCCATCAATGCCTGCTCCTGCACGGGCATCTCGGCTTCAGTATGGATCTGCCCCATCAGCAGCGGATGCGCGACGTGATCGGACTCGAAATCGGCGATGGTACCGCGCAAATCATGAAGCTGCTGGTGGCGCGTGCGTTGATTGGCAGCGTCGCCCGTCCGTACTGAGCCGGTCTTGAGCCAGGAATTGAGCGGCGTTCGCGCGGCTCAATCCTGCCGGTGGGCAGCGAAGCGCAGCCGGATATAGTCGGCGGTCCAGCGACCCTGCGTATCGCATAGCACCGGCCGCAGGAGTTCAATCGCCTCGTCGCGTGCCACGCTGCGCTGCTCGGCGGGCAGATGGCGAAAGAGGGGCTCGGCGAAGGTCTCCATCCAACCCGCCATCGCGGTGGGCAGCGGGGTCGGGCGCGGAATCAGCTCGATATAGTCGACGACGAAACCGCCGCGCTGGAGGCGCGCCCCGTAATCGTCAACCGTCGGGAAGTACCAGGGGATGACCGCCTGCGTAGCGACGCCCCGGCGCTGCAGCACGGTCAGCATCGCGACCGTGATCGCGGCGACGCAACCATGCCCGCCCATCTCGGCGACGAAACGTCCGCCCGGCTTGAGCGCCCGCCGCACGCCGGCGATCACGGCGTCGGGGTCGGCCTTCATCCAGTGGATCGCGGCGTTGGAAAAGACCGCGTCGAACTCGCCGTTGAAGCTGAGGCTGAAGCCATCCATCACCTGCGCGTCGAGACCGCGCCGCCGGGCGGCCGCGATCATGTCCGCCGACGCGTCGACACCCTTTACGATCGCGCCGGCCGCCGCGATCTTCTCGGTCAGCGCGCCGTCGCCACAGCCAAGATCGAGGATGCGTTCGCCCGCCCGCGGCTTGAGCAGGTCGAGTACGGGCTGACCCAGGGCCGGGACGAAAGGCGCGTGATGCGCATAGCGGTCGGCATTCCATTCCTGCGCGGGCTTGGTCGCTGACATCAGTACGAGCCTCCTTGCTGCGGCCCGATGGTAGGCGCTCGTCTCATACAGGTCCAATATTAATTTCCTATCTTTTGATATATCGAGGATATCCAAGTTTTCGCCATCGGACGTGACGCATAGACGGTCTGTGTCCGCCAAGCTAGGGTGGCTCGTGATTGCGCGCGTTGCTCAAGGTAAGAATCCACTGTTTAATGCATCAGGCCGCTAATCCGAGTCGTCTCGACGTGCGTAAGTATCAGTAGGATCCGGTGCCGAAGACCCCTGCCAGCACACTTCCAGACCAGGCGCTGGTGCATGCCATCGCCGGCGGGGATCAGGAAGCCTTGCGTACGCTGAATCAGCGCTACGGGCACGCGCTCGCGGCCGTCGCCGGGCGTATCCTCGACGACAAGGCCGACGCCGAGGAGATCGCCGCCGACGTGCTCTGGCAGGTCTGGCGCCAGGCGGTGGTCTTTGACCCGGCGCGCGGCTCGGTCGGCGCGTGGCTGATGACGCTGGTGCGCAGCCGGGCGATCGACCGGCTCCGGGCGCGCAACGTCCGTCTCCGGCCGCTCACCGGGTCGAGCTCCGTGGCGGAGGTGCCGGACGCAACCTTCGACCTCCAGGCGGCGCAGACCCGGAATCTGATCGCGGCGGCCCTCAAGAACCTCGGCGAGAACGAACGCGCCGTACTCGAACTCGCCTACTATTCGGATCTGTCGCAATCGGCTATCGCGGCCAAAACCGGTCTGCCACTCGGTACAGTCAAGAGCCGGATCCGCAGTGCGTTAATCAAGCTCAAGGAGGCGTTACAAGGCTCGGGCGACCAGGGCGCGAGTTAGTCAGGCGCAAGTAAACAGGCGATCGATGAATCACGATCAGCTAAAAGAGCTTCTGCCGCTGGAAGCAATCGGGCTCCTCGAGGGCGAGGAGGCGCGCGCGCTCGCCGCGCATCGGGCCGACGGCTGCGACGAATGCGAGGCCGAGGTGCGCGGTTTTCGCGAGACGCTCGCCGCGATGGCTTTGAGCGCGGCTGGTGAAGCGCCCGCCGATCGCATCTGGGAGCGCCTCGAGCGGCGGCTCGATACGGTCGCGGCGGATTTGCCAGCCACCAGTGAGCGCGCGGGCGGGCGCGGCGCGGCGATCGCGGCGCGTCGCGGCGAGTTGCGCCGCTGGCGGGTCAGCGCGGCGATCGCGGCCGGCGTCGCGTTGCTGATGACCGTGGTCGCCGACCGCTCGGCGCGGCAACTCGTCGCGACGCGAACCGCGGCGGACGCGCAGATCGCCGCGCTCGCGAATCGCACCCGCGCGCGCGACGTCCAGTTGATCGAACGCGATCAGGAGCTGACGAGCCTCCGCGATCAGCTCGCCACGGTCAGTCAGATGACGCGCGCCGTGCTCGCCCCCGATTTCCACATGATCAAGCTTCAACCGATGCCCCCTGCGCCCGACGCCGCTGGTCTGGTCGCGATGAGTGCGTCGCGCGGGCGGTGTGTGGTCGAAGTTGCTGGCCTGCCGATGCCCCCGCCGGCGAAAACCTACGAACTGTGGTGGATCGGTTCGAAGAGCGGCCCGGTCCGCGCGGCACTCTTCAATCCTGGGCCGCACGGCGGCGCGACGGTCGCGCCCGGGATGCCGCCGGCGGGCGAGACGATCCTCGCCAGTGCGGTCACGCTCGAGCCTGCGGGCGGGATGGATAAGCCCACCGGCGCGATGTACCTCAAAGGGGCGCCGTAGTGTCAACCGCGCTTCGCCAGTCTTGTCCTATGCGGCTTATGACTTTTCGCGACTGGCGTTTACCTGGCCAGAGCAAGCCTTTATCGTGGATCGTGTGAGCACGGCGGAAACCACCCTCGAAATCAAGAATCGGCTCGGTTTACACCTGCGCGCCGCATCGACGCTGATGCAGGCGCTCAAGCCCTTCACGTCGAGCGTGACGCTTTGGTGGGGCAACAAGCAGGCCAACGCTCGAAGCGTGACCAGCCTGATTATGTTGGGCGCGGGAATTGGCACGAAGCTCAAGGTCATAGCCGAGGGCCCCGACGCGGAAGCGACGCTCGAAGCAGTCAAGACGTTGTTCGAGGAGCGTTTTGGCGAGGACTAGCATCGCGAACGATGAAATTGACCCGGCGGTCAACTTGACCCCCGCCGTAATCGCTGATTATATCTTAGCCCACCTGAATTAGAGCTTCGGTGAAGTCTCTTAATCCACCACGAGCGGTGAGAACCGTTTGCCGCCTCGTTAGCGGTTCGCTCAGGCGTCCGCGCTGCAAACGCCATCGGCGCGCTGCGCCGGACCAAGTTTCGTCGTCAAGGAGTCTCATTTAATGCCCCTGAATGATTACGTTTTCACCTCGGAATCGGTCTCCGAAGGCCATCCGGATAAGATGTGCGATCAGATTTCTGACGCCGTGCTGGATGAGTTGCTGGCCGAGGACCCGGCTTCCCGGGTCGCCCTCGAGACCCTGGCCAAGACCGGGCTGATTGTGCTCGCGGGTGAAATCACCACCAAGGCGAGTCCGGACTTCACCAAAATTGCGCGGCGCACGGCGATCGATATCGGCTACGACAACGACGAGGTCGGCTTCAACGGCAACATGTGCGCGGTGCTGACCGCGATCGAGCCGCAGTCGCCCGATATCGCGCAGGGCGTGACCGAGGGTGAGGGGCTGCATAAAGAGCAGGGCGCGGGCGACCAGGGTCTGATGTTCGGTTATGCCTGCGACGAGACCCCCGAGCTGATGCCCCTGCCGATCGCGCTCGCCCATCGCCTGATGGAGAATCTGGCGCGGCTGCGGCGCGAAAGGAAGCTCGATTTCCTGCGGCCCGACGGCAAGAGCCAGGTGACGGTGCGCTACGCCGGGGGGCGTCCGGTCGGCGTGACCGCTGTAGTTATCTCGACCCAGCACAGCCCCAAGGCGAGCCATGCCACGATTCGCGAGGCAATGATCGAGGAGCTGATCAAGAAAACCATCCCCCCGCAGTACCTCGACCAGGGGACCGTGTATCATGTCAATCCGACCGGCAGCTTTGTGGTTGGTGGTCCGCACGGCGACTGCGGTCTGACCGGACGCAAGATTATCGTCGATAGCTACGGCGGCTACGGGCGGCACGGTGGCGGCGCCTTTTCCGGCAAGGATCCCACGAAGGTCGATCGTTCGGCCTGCTACATGGCGCGCTACGTTGCCAAGAATGTGGTCGCCGCCGGGCTGGCCAAGCGCTGCGAAATCCAGGTCGCCTATGCGATCGGCGTGGCCGAGCCGGTGTCGATTCTGATCGACACGTTCGATACCGGCACCGTTTCCGACCAGAAGCTTTCGACCGCGCTGCGCGAGCTTTTTGACTTCCGGCCCGCCGCGATTATCAAAACCCTGAATCTGCGGCGGCCGATCTACAAGAAGACGGCGGCTTACGGCCACTTCGGCCGCCCGGCCGAGGACGGCTTTTTCCCTTGGGAGCGAATCGATCGGATCGACGCTCTGCGGAGCGCCTTCGGCCGCTAGGGAAGCTCCGCACAAGTGGATGCTTCAGAATCGCTTCGCGTAGGTCCTTCGACACGGCTCGCGATGCTCGCCGGCTCAGGATGACAAAAGGTGCTTATACTTACAAAAAGTAGCAGTGTCATTCTGAGGGAGTCCGCGACCGAAGAACCTGCGTCTTCGCTCTTGCAGCCACTTATGCAGAGGTTCCCTGGGCCGGGGCGGCGGAGTCCGCGAGGCGCGGCCAATATTTTTAGTTCGAGCAGTTCGAGCAGGAGATTTTCTGATGGCTGATTCCCGCAACGCCGGGCACGATGTACGCGACCTCGGGATGGCGGCCGCCGGCCGCAAACGGATCGAGTGGGCCGACGGGCAGATGCCCGTGTTGCGGCTGATCCGCGAGCGCTTTGCCCGGGACCTTCCGCTCAAAGGCCATAAGCTAGGGGCCTGTCTGCATATCACGTGCGAAACCGCGAACCTGCTGCGCGCGCTCAAGGCGGGCGGCGCGGAGGTGATCGCCTGCGCGAGCAATCCGCTCTCGACCCAGGACGACGTCGCCGCGGCGCTGGTCGCCGAATACGGTATCCCCTGCTACGCGATCCACGACGAAGATCGCGATACCTACTACAACCATCTGCGAGCCGTGCTCGGCAGCTATCCGACGATCACGATGGACGACGGCGCCGATCTGGTCAGCCTGCTGCACACGGAATTCAAGGACCACGCGGGCAAGGTCCGGGCGAGCATGGAGGAGACCACCACCGGGGTTATCCGTCTGCGCGCGATGGCGCAGGACGGCGCCCTCAAGATTCCGGTCGTCGCGGTCAATGACGCCCAGACCAAGCATCTGTTCGATAATCGCTACGGCACGGGCCAGTCCACGCTCGACGGCATCGTCCGCGCGACCGGCGTGCTGATCGCCGGTTCGAGTTTCGTGATCGCGGGTTATGGCTGGTGCGGCAAGGGTATCGCGCTGCGCGCGCGCGGTCTGGGCGCGGTCGTGACGGTCACCGAAGTCGATCCGATTCGGGCGCTCGAGGCCGCGATGGACGGTTTTCGCGTGATGCCGATGGTGGAAGCGGCGAGTATCGGCGACATTTTCGTCAGCGCGACCGGCGACCATTCGGTGCTCAACGCCAATCATTTCAATCTGATGAAGAGTGGTGCGTTCCTCGCCAACTCCGGCCACTTCGACGTCGAGATCGATATCAAGTACCTGAACGATTCGGCCGACCGGATCGAGCGCGACATCACGCGCCACGTCGACGCGTACCATCTCAAGAACGGCCGCACGATCCACATTCTCGGCCAGGGACGGCTGGTCAACCTCGCTTGCGCCGAAGGCCATCCGGCGCAAGTGATGGATATGAGCTTTGCGACGCAGGCGATGGCGTCGCACTGGGTGGCGACCAACCCGCCGCTGCCGGTGCGCGTGCATGAAGTGCCGCAAGAGATCGAGAACGAAGTCGCGAGCCTCAAGCTCGCCGCGATGGGCGTCACGATCGACACGCTGACGGAAGAGCAGAAGAAGTATCTGTCGAGCTGGCAGACCGGCACCTGATCCTGTTTGGGCCCGTTCTGTCATTCCGAGATTGGTTTGCGTGTAAATTACTTCCAGCAGTAGAAACCCTTAAGTCATTCTGAGGGAGTCTGCGACTGAAGAGTCTTGTAGCGTGAATGGACGGCCACGCATCGAGACCGCGAATATCCAACTAATCAATATGATGGCGATCCTGCCTATTCTCAAATTCCCAGCTCCAGAGGCGCAATTCGCCGATGCGGTGCGCGAATAATGGGCGCACCGCGACCACCGCTATCAAAGAAATTGCAACTTTCCATCTTCCGCCGCGACCGGTGGATTTGCCGATGGTGCAATCGGGCCGTCATCTTCGGCCCGGTTTTGCGGTTGCTAGAGCGTGAGATGCGAAAGGCCGGTACAACCGCACCGCTGGCGTACTTTCACGCGCATTGGACACGTGACGGTGCGCCTCTCCTTGATGAACTAGGGGCGGTAATCGATCATGTCGAAGCCTTCTCTACCGGCGGAGCTAACAGCGAAGAAAATCTCGCGACGGCTTGCAACAAATGCAACGGGCGGAAAGGCTCAGCGCCAGTGGACAAGTGGGGCAAGCGAATTATGCATAAGCCGGTCAAGGGAAAATACGGGGAGCCGCAAAACTGGGACGGGCTATCCGGGATATTCGTGATCTTGGCACAAAGCGATCAGGCCGGACTTACTGCGTCCGACAAAGTATGGCTGAGACTGCAATCGGGGACTGAAACGCGAACGAGGTAGGGGTATGGCTAAGCTTACAGGCCAGCAGATCAGGGAAGCGGCGAAGGCAATCGTTGCCGAAAATCCCGGCGGAATACGATTCCGAGCACTCGTTGATCGGATCAGCCAAGAGAACCTCGAGACGCCAGAGAACTCGATCGGCAGCAACATAGCAGGGTTGGAAAATACATACCCGGTAGAAATCAGCAAACCGAGTCGTGGCCTCTACAAGCCAGCGCGGACGGCTGGCGACGATTCCCCGGTGGCCGGAGGTATAGAGCCACCTGTTCCGACTGGGGACAAAATTTGGGAATCCGATTTTTATGAACCTTTTGCGGAATGGCTGAAAAACGATCTCGATGAGGTGACTGACGTCGCAGCGCTCGGCGGTGCCAGTATGAAAACGAAGTGGGGCACGCCAGATGTCGTCGGTGTGTACAAGCCCGTAGCGGGAAACCTCATCAAGTTCCCGCTGGAAATCGTATCTGCCGAAATCAAGATTGATTCACAGCCAGTGGTCGCCTTTGGGCAGGCCGTGGCGTATCGCCTGTTTTCCGCCAAAACCTATGTCGCGATGCCAATCACGCTAACCGAGGAAGATAAAAGCCGTTTGGAATCGCTTTGTATGCTCTTCGGGATAGGATTGGTGTTGTTCGACGTGGACAGGAACAATCCTCGCTTTTCGATCCGCGTCCGCGCGCAACGCTTTTCGCCCGACATGTTTTATGTCAACGAATTCGCCGAACGGTTCAGATTGCACGATCCTGAGATGTTCGAGTTATTGTTTTCGGTGAAACAATTCGGATGAGAAAGAAAGCCGCGAAACCCCCACGTCACAATCCCGGACCAGCGCCCGAAGTCCTGAAAATTGAAGGCGACTGGAAAGACGCGATGCGAAAGCTGATTTCCAAGGAACGCCCGGTCGGCGGTTGGCCTAAGCCGGAGAAACAGAAGCGGAGCTAATCGGGATCAAGGCAATTATGGCTGACTTAGATCGCGAAGTTTATGCCCGTGATGGTTTCAAATGTCAGTATTGTGGCTTTGACGGCAGCAGCTTCCCTGCTTGGGAATTTCTTCAGATTGATCACTTCAAGCCGCGATGGAACGGCGGAACGGACGACCCCAAAAACCTGATAACGTCATGTTTCCGATGCAATCAGATAAAAGGTGGGCAGGAATTTCCCGACATCGTAGCCGCGCGGACGTCGCTTCAGAAGATATGGGCTGAGATGCGAACCCATTGGGAAAAGAACGTGAGACCACTGGTTCCTAAGAAAACGTAAACGCAAGAAGCTTCGCTAATTAGTCCAATCGTTAAGCAATGCCAGAAACGGTCCAACTTGCGTAAAGTACACACTTCCGATCTCGATTCATGCAGTTTGCTCGCGCGAGATTCTTCGGTCGCAAACTCCCTCAGAATGACTTGGGAGTTGGCGGCTTCGCGGCCTTCTCTTCGGATCGAGTAGTGAATCGGCAACGGGAGTTTTGATGTTCCCAAGAAATCACTGGTACGTGGCGGCGTGGTCGCATGAAGTTGAACGGCGCCCGTTGGGTCGGATTCTGTTGAATGAGCCCGTGGTCCTCTTTCGCAAGCAGGACGGTGCCGTCGCTGCGCTGGAAGATCGCTGCGCCCATCGCGGCTATCCGCTCCATCGCGGGCGTCTGATCGAAGACACCCTTGAATGCGGCTATCACGGCATGACGTACAACTGTTCCGGCGAATGCATCAAGGTGCCTGGCCAAGCGCAAATTCCCTCCGGAGCTGATATCCGGGTCTATCCGATTATCGAGCAATGGGGCTTCGTATGGATCTGGATGGGTGATCCATCATTGGCCGACGCGGCATCAATTACGGACTGGCGTTTGCTCGGCGACCCGCACTGGGAGGCCCGCGGAGAGCGCCTCCGTGTTAGCTGCAATTATCAACTAATTACTGACAACCTGCTGGACCTATCGCATCTGACGTTTGTGCATCCACGCACGCTTGGTTCGGCCGCAAAGCTGGACGAAGTGCAAATCAAAAATGAGGTCGCGGAAAATTCCGTTACTATTGCGCGATGGCTAATTGATATTGAACCACCGCCGACTTACGCGCGCGGTGGTTTTAAGGGGCATGTTGATCGCTGGCAGATAACTCGTTTCCAACCGCCGGCGTTCGTCAGCCTATACGCTGGAGCGGCGGATACCGGCACGCGAGCGCCTGACGGAAATCCTCGCGGAGGGATCGGACTGCACACTTTTAATGGGATGACGCCTGAAACCGAAAAGGCGACCCATTATTTTTGGGCGATTGCGCAGGATCGGGCGCCTGCAACAGAGAAATTGGCCGACGCTATTTTCCACGACATTCAAAAGACCGTGCAGGAGGACGTGGCGGTCTTCGAGGCCCAGCAAAGATCGCTGGAGTTGAAGCCGGATGCGCCCATGGTGGCGATCAAATCGGACGCCGGTCCGCTCGCGGCACGACGGATTGTCGCGCGGCTCCTGAATGCCGAGGAGGCAAGCTGACCGAAGAGCAGAAGAAGTATCCTGTCGAGCTGGCAGACCGGCACCTGGAAAGACGCTTGACGCCGTCATCGCGAGCGGGGTCTGCGAAGCGAAGAAGCTAGGGAACCTCTGCACAAGCCTCATCACTCCAAGCGCTACAGCGCGGAATCCAGAATTGCGCAACGCGGGAATGGAACCGCCACTTGTTGTAGCTAATGGCCCCTTTAAGTCATTCTGAGGGAGTCCGCGACCGAAGAATCTCGAAACGTCTGCGTCGCACGAATCGAGATCCTTCGCGCGCAGCGCGCTCAGGATGACTTAAGGATCTTCGGTCCGCACATTAAAAAACTCATGGAAGAGGGTGCGCCGGACGATTTATATGAGAATTTTTCGTGGATCGTTGAAAAAGCAGATCGAGCTGGCAGATACGGCACGTGAGCTTTTTGATCACGCCGCTCTTGTCATTCTGAGAGTTTGTGAATTTTTGTGCCGTCGCCTACTTGGTGGGAACTCCGTGTGCCCTCACCCGCCACGGCTTCGGCGAAACGCCTCACCGTGGCGACCT